>JAICGN010000006.1 GCA_025923075.1 Chitinophagaceae bacterium | reverse complement strand
TTTAGATTTACGATTTCGGATTTCATTAAAAAGCAAAGGTACTGAGTACTCAATTCTTCATTTGACAAGAGCGGAAAGTATTATTGAGTAGCGCAGCGATGGTCATCGGACCGACGCCGCCGGGTACCGGAGTTATCCATGAACATTTTGGAGCAACATTTTCATAATCTACATCGCCCCTCAATCTGAATCCGCTTTTTTTACTTGCATCAGCAACACGGCTAATGCCAACGTCAATGACAATCGCTCCGTCCTTTACCCAGTCTTCAGTCACAAATCCCGGTCTTCCTAAAGCCGCAACAATTATGTCAGCATTGCGGCATAATTCTGCGATGTTCTTTGTTTTTGAATGACAAAGCGTAACTGTACAATTACCAGGGGTCTTATTTTCACTTAATAAAATGCTCATTGGTCTGCCCACAATATTGCTGCGACCAATCACTACGGCGTGCATTCCTGACGTGTTGATCTTATAATGTTCCAGCATCAGCATTATACCATGCGGTGTGGCTGGAATAAAAGTTGGTAATCCCTGCACCATTCTTCCCACGCTTACAGGATGAAAGCCGTCTACATCTTTGTCTGGATTCAGCGTATTGATTACATGTTCATCAGAAATATGTTTTGGCAACGGGAGCTGAACAAGGATTCCATCCACATCTGGATCATCATTAAGTTCATGAATTTTTTCCAGTAATAAATGCTCAGAAATCTCAGCATCATATCTTATAAGTGTTGATTTAAAACCAACTTCTTCACATGATTTGACTTTGGAAGCGACATAAGTTTCGCTGGCGCCGTCATTGCCAACTAATATTGCTGCGAGGTGCGGCACCTTTTTTCCTTCGGTGAAAAGTTGAGCTACATCTATTTTCAATTGATCTTTTACTGACTGGGAGACTTTTTTACCATCTAAAATTTGCATGGCGCAAAGGTAGGGGAGAGGAATTGCAGCCCAAAGCTGAGCCAGATACGGTGATCTTTTTCCCCTGTATTTTCCTTTTTTACCCGTTTATTTTATAACTCATCATTTTAACTTACGAGAAAATTGACTGAGTGAAGCGGACCTGCCTTATCCTCTCGCTGATCTGTTCAAATTTATATATAAACGGACAAACCGTTCGTCGTCCGGTGGCTGCGATATATACGGCCCTTGGTGTTTATAGCATCAATCATGCAGACGTTTTTTCTTATACCAATAATCAGGCTTCACTTGCGCAGTTGAAAAATGCTTCGGCAGGAGTTTATGGTGAAAGAAGATTTTTATTGGATGAATTAAGTCTTTACCAACTGGCAGTTGCTTTGCCAACAAAATCAGGAAACTTTGGTGTGAAAGCGGGCTATTTTGGATTTATCGATTACAATGAATCGCAAATCGGCCTGGCCTATGCAAGAAAACTTGGAACAAAAATCGATGTCGGTGTTCAATTCAATTATAATGGCATCCAGATCAGCAGCTATGGAAATTCTTCAGCTATCAATTTTGAAATAGGAGCCGTTCTGCACCTTACAGAGAAGCTTCATACAGGTGTGCACGCATATAATCCTGTTGGAGGAACATTTGGAAAGAACCAGGAAGAAAAACTTGCATCGGTTTATTCGGTGGGATTGGGATATGAAGCATCTCAGAATTTTTTTATAAGTGCAGAAATAGAAAAAGAAGAAAGTCAACCCGTGAATGTAAATGCAGGTATGCAGTATAAATTTCTACCACAATTCATGGCCAGGGTTGGTATTGCGACCAATACTTCAAACATTTATGCAGGTGTCGGATTGTTTTTAAAATCGTTTCGGCTTGATGTAGTTGCGAGTTATCATCCGCAGCTTGGAGTAACGCCGGGTATAATGCTGGTGTACAATTCTTCAAAAAAAAATAATGAGTAACGAATGTGTCGTCGCATATTCATATTGTTTCTCTTCACCATTGACAACTCACCTCTCACTTTGTATGCTCAGGAAACCCCTGTATCAACACTCGAACAGCAAATTGAAAATCTAACTGATGTTGATCAGGCTGAAACCGAAGATGACAGTTACCATCAACAATGGGAACGATTCGGAAAGAACCCGCTTAATTTGAATATTGCTGATGAAACCGATCTGCGTGAATTGAAAATTCTTTCTGGGCTGCAAATAGCAAATTTTATTTTATATAGAAAATTGTTTGGAAAATTCATCAGTGTTTATGAATTGCAGGCGGTTCCTTCTTGGGATATTCATATCATAAAAAAACTTTTGCCTTTTATTACAGTGGCAGATCCGGTAACTATTTCGGATGTTTTTAAAATAAGATTTAAGGACGGGAACCATGGTTTGTTGTTTCGTTATTCACAAGTACTTGAAGAATCGAAAGGATTTGTGGATACAACAACGAGCACAAAATATCTTGGCAGTCCGCCAAAACTTTTCTTCCGTTATCGCTACCAATATAAAAACCTGTTACAATTCGGTATTGCAGGAGATAAAGATGCAGGCGAACAATTTTTCAAAGGAGCACAAAAGCTGGGATTTGACTTTTATTCTTTTCATTTATTTGCCCGGAAAATAGGCGTTGTACAATCTTTGGCGATCGGCGATTTTACTGTAAACATGGGACAGGGATTGATACAATGGCAAAGTCTTGCATTTAGAAAAAGTGTGGATGTGATGGGAACAAAAAGAGAATCACCGTTTTTGCGGCCGTATAATTCTGCCGGAGAATTTAATTTTCATCGCGGCGCGGGTATCACATTACAAAAAGGCAACGTACAAGGAACCGCTTTTGTGTCCTACAGAAAACTCAGTGCAAATTTTGTTGCAGATACAGTGAGTCATGAGGAATACATTACTTCTTTTCTTAACTCAGGTTATCATCGCACAGAAAGTGAAATTGCGGATAGGCATCAACTCGGCCAGTCAGCTTTTGGGGGGAATCTAAAATACAAAAACGATAACTGGCATGCCGGTGTAAACGCAATTGTATTTAATTTTTCTACACCGGTACAAAAAAGACAGGAGCCGTATAATCTTTACGCCATCGGCGGCAATGGCTGGAGCAATTATAGTATTGATTACAGTTACACTGGCAGAAATCTTCATTTTTTTGGGGAAGCAGCGGTTGATAAGAACTTCAGCACGGCATTTCTCAATGGTTTATTGATAAGTGTGGATCCCAGGGCTGACATTTCTTTTTTGCATCGTAAAATAGATCCGCAATACCAATCTATCAATGGTAATGCATTCACTGAAAACACTTACCCTACAAATGAAAACGGGTTTTATTCAGGTATTTCAATCAGGCCGGTATTTGCCTGGAGATTGGATGCGTATATTGATGTCTATAAATTCCCATGGCTTAAATATCTTGTTGATGCGCCGAGCAACGGAACAGATTTTATAACACAGTTAACCTATATACCTAATAGAGAGGTCGAGGTATATACAAGATATCGTAGCGAAACAAAACAAGGCAATCAGCCAGGTAATAGTACCCCAACAAACTATCTTGTAAAATTACCAAGGCAAAACTGGCGAACACAAATTAGTTTTAGAATAAACTCGTCCATTGCAGTCAGGAACCGCTTCGAACTATCATGGTATGATAAAAATGGGAAGAACGCAGAAAAAGGATTTCTGACGTTTTTTGACATCATATATAAACCGATGCTGAGGGATTATAGCGGAAACATCAGGCTTCAATATTTTGAAACAGATGAATACGACTCCAGGATCTATGCGTATGAGAATGATGTGCTATTCTATTATTCGATTCCGGCGACTTTCAATAAGGGTTACCGATACTATTTGAATCTCAATTATAATGTTAATTCAAACGTCTCTTTCTGGTTGAAATGGTCGCAGACCATATATAAAGATGTAGAATCAATTGGGTCTGGACCCGATGAGATACCAGGGTCTGTAAAATCTGAAATCAGGTTAATGATGAGGATAGTCTTTTAATGTTATGAACACTTGTTAGGTAAATTTATTTTGTTTGTTAAAAAAATGTTTACTTTGCGCAGCAATTTCTAAAAATTTGCTGTCTTGTATACGTTATTCCTACCCATGAAAATTGACATTTTCGGCTCAAAATCAAGTATTTATTTAATCAAAAATTGATCTCCACATGAGAAAATTTGCATCACTGTTTGTGACGGCGATACTATGCTCAGCGCTGGTATTCGCTCAAGGCCGTTCTATTTCGGGTGTGATAACAGATGCTACCGGAAAGCCTGTTCCTTTTGCTTCTGTTACTGTAAAGGGCTCCACTACCGGGGCAAATGCAGATTCTGATGGTAAGTTTATTTTAAGAAATGTACCATCAGGAGCAACCTTAGTAATCTCTTCTGTAGGTTTTGATACAAAAGAAGTCGCCATTGGAACTTCTGATGTCATCAATGTAACTATAACTTCTACTGCCGGAAGCATGAGTGAAGTGGTAGTTACCAGTGCCTTTGGAATAAAAAAATCAGCAAGGGTTACTCCTTTCAGTGCACAGGTAATTTCCGAGGAACAGCTAAAAATTATTCCTCAGCAAAATATCAATAACGCGCTGGCTGGTAAAGTAGTGGGTACTCAATTCCGCGGCCAATCGCCAATTAAGCTCAATAACCAGGGTGGGTTTAGAGTTAGAGGCGGACAAACTTTGGCAGATAATGGGCCTATCTATGTTGTGGATGGTACCATTGTCGGGTCGTTCGACATTAATCCTGACGATGTGGAAGATGTTACCTTTTTAAAAGGGGTAAATGCAACTACATTATTTGGAGGAAGAGCGGCTAATGGAGCCGTTGTGATTACCACAAGGAAAAGAGGGGTGGCGAATACGCTGGGCATTGAGGTATCCACAGGCGTTACTGTAGATAAAGTTTATGTACTTCCAAAATATCAAAATATTTATGCCGGAGGTGCAGATAAAGATCTTACTCTTTATACTTGGCAACCAGGTGAGCCAGTTGAATGGCAGGCGCTAAGTGGAAAATACCATCATGAATATACTGATGATGCCAGTTGGGGCCCAAGGATGGTGGGTCAGGAATACATTCCCTGGTACGCGTGGACACCAGGACATTCCCGTTCATTACAAACAGCAAGCCTCGTACCTCAGAAAGATAATGCAAGGGATTTCTGGGAAACGGGTGTTAGTTCATTTTCCAATATTAGCTTCGCTAAAGCCGGTCAGGGATTCACTACAAGGATCTCTTATACAAACAATACCGTAACAGGGTTAATGCCAAATACGTCTTCTGAAAAACACACTGCTTTTGGTACAGTGGGTCTCGATCTTAATCAGCACTTCAGAGCAGGTTTGAATATCAGTGTTGTAAACCAGAAGATCAAAGGGCAATTTGATGATGATTATGCTAACCAATCTCAGGGCTCATTCAACCAATGGTTTCACAGAGACCTGGATATGAATCTTATGAAGGAATTAAGAAACATACAGACTCCGATTGGAACTTACCCAAGCTGGAATCTGCGCAACAACCCCGGTGGAACTGTAAATAACGTGTGGATCGGAAACTATTGGTATAATTTCTTTACCTGGTTTGAAAATATTGACTATAGACAGGTTCGCGACAGGGTATTTGGCGATCTTTCTCTTCAATACAAACTGAATAACAATTTCAGTTTGAAAGCAACGCTTAGAAAAAGCCTGTTGAACCTGAACTTCGAGAATATTATTCCATCAATCCTCGAAAAGAGTGCATCACAGACTGGTGTTTTTGCAACTTACGCAACAGGTCAACGCAGAATTGATGAAACGAACTATGAGGTGCTTGCATCATTTAATAAGAAATTCATTGAGAAATTGGATGTGTCTGTAAATGCCGGCGCTAATTATTTTAGGATGAAAGATACAAGGGTTGAAATGAGTACGAGGAATGGTCTGAATGTACCAGATCTTTATGCAATCACCAATTCCAAAGATGATCCTGTTCTTGCCAATGATCGGCTTAAAGAAGAGCAACGATCAGTATTTGCTACCGGAGATTTTGAATGGAATCGCTTTGTTAGCGCAACATGGGCAGTACGTAATGACTGGTATTCCACTCTTACAAAGGGTCAAAACAGCATTCTGTCCAGTTCATTTGGTGCAGGGTTTATATTCAGTGAGTTCACGAAGACTTCCCTGTCCTGGTTATCTTTCGGTAAGGTATTCGGAAGCTGGGGTAAAAAGCCAACGGCGCTTGGGATTTACGAGAACAACTTCCTGTATACTGTTAATCAAAATCAGTGGAACGGAAATTACCTGATCGCTACTCCAAATACGCTCGTTGATCCTGCCACCCAGGGGGCCCTTATTACTACAACAGAAGTTGGGGTTGATCTAAGATTTATGAAGAACAGACTGGGCCTTAATGTCGTTTACTATTGGGAAGACAATGATAAAGCTCCCGTCGCTGTCGATATTTATGGAGGTAGCGGGTTTACCAGAAAAGTTTTAAATGCTGCGCAGATCAAGCGTGAAGGTATTGAGGTAATAGTAACTGGCCGTCCGGTTGTATCACAGGATTTCAATTGGGATCTGACCGCGACGTTTGGGTATTTAATTAAAAATCCTGTTGTGAGCATTGCAGACGGCGTTCCCAGGTACACGCTGGCACAAAGTGCGTTTACCACAAGAGTTCCCCAGGTCTTCCTTGAAGCCGGAGAAGAGTGGGGTCAGTTGATCGGCGGTGCGATTAAAAAGAACGAGCAGGGATTACCAATGCTCAATCCGACTTCTGGCTTATACGCCCGTGAAGATAATTTCCATTTTGGTTCAGTAGTTCCTAAAACATCCGGAGGGTTAATAAACACATTAACGTATAAAAATATCGTTCTGAATTTATCTCTTGACTACCAAATTGGTGGTAAGTTCTTTTCACTATCAGAAATGTGGGGACATTATTCAGGCTTGATGGAGGCTACAGCAGAGGTTAATGATAAAGGCATGAATGTTCGGGATGATATAGCTGATGGTGGCGGTGTTCATGTTATTGGTGTAGACGTTGCTGACGGAAAAACGCCGGTCGACTTATATGTAGATGCTCAAACATACTGGCACCAGTTTTATAATAACCTTTATGATCCGTTTATTCATGACCTTACTTATGTAAAATTGAGAGAAGTGAGTCTGGGTTACCAGGTTCCTGTCAGCAAAATGAAAATTGGCAAAGTAGTTAAAGGAGCAACCGTGTCTGTAGTTGCCCGTAATCCATGGTTGATCTATAGGGATTCAAAGAGCTTTGATCCATCTGAGATTTCAGAGATACAGGGTGAAGATGGGCAATATCCTGGCACGAGATCACTGGGTGTAAACCTTAAACTTAATTTCTAATTTATTAAATTGAAATAATTATGAATTACAGGAAAATAATTTTCGCAACATCGATTGCGGTCAGCTTACTGGCGGCTCAATCATGTACTAAATTTGAAGATTTTGGTAATACCAATAATAACCCTAACGCTACTACTTCGCCAATTACTTCTGCATTGCTGACAAATGCACTTTCTGGAATTGGAAATACAGTGTGGACTAATGGCATTACGGTTAGCGGAGGTCTTTTTGCTCAGTATTTTTCTGAAACACAGTACACGGAGGCATCCCGTTATACCAAACCGGTTTTCAATGCAGATGCTTATTATGCCGGCGCCATGTATGATCTTCAGAATATCATCAACTATAATTCCGATCCTGCAACTGCGGAAATAGCTGCAGCTAATGGCTCTAATGCTAATCAAATCGCAGTAGCCCGGATATTAAAGGCCTACTATTTTTGGATTTTAACTGATAGTTATGGTGATATCCCTTATTTTGAAGCTTTGAAGGGGGAAGGAAACCTTGTATATGACAAACAGAGTGAAATTTATCCGGATCTTCTTAAGGAGTTGAAGGAAGCTGCAGATCAGTTTGATGGAGGTGCAGCTGTCAAAGGTGATATTCTTTTCAGTGGAGATAATACTAAATGGAAGAAATTCGCGAACTCAATGCGTCTTCTAATGGCCTTACGCCTATCAAAAATAAACGCTGCTTTAGGTAAGACAGAATTTAATTCCGCTTTAAGCCACTCTGCGGGTGTTATTGAGAACAATTCTGATAACGTTAGCCTGGTAGCCCCAGGCGGAGTATTTAATCATCCTTTATATCAGTATTATGCTATTACCCAAAGGGATGACTATGCAGTAAGCACAACTGTTTATGATTTTCTTAATGCCAACGGCGATGCAAGAGCCGCTGCTTTTGGGTCATCCACTGTAGGATTTCCCTATGGTTTAACTCGAGACAATGCCGTTGCTTTTGCAACTGCAAATCCTAATTATGCCAGGTTGCTCCACCCATCTAAAAGAACAGCTACATCTCCCATAAATATTTTGAGTGCCTCACAGATTTACCTGGCTCGTGCTGAAGCTGCACAACTCGGTTGGACCGCAGAAAATGTTGCGTCCATGTATAGTACAGGAATCATGCGCAGTTGGGAAGAGTGGGGTGTTTATAGCGCTGCGGCATTTAATACTTACATGGCAAAACCAGCAGTAGACCTTGCAGGGGGTAGTCAATTAAGTAAAATTCAGACGCAACAGTGGTTGGCATTTTATCCGAATGGAACCCAGGGATGGGCCAATTGGCGCAGAACTAATGTTCCTGCTTTAACACCTGCACCAGGAGCAGGCCTGCCTATCATAAGAAGAATTCCTTATGGGCCGAATGACTATAATTTTAACCTGGCTAATGTGACAGTTGCGGCGGCTCAATATACTGTGGCTGGTGAGCCTGATTCACAAGATGCAAAAATTTGGTGGGACCAATAATCTATAGTGATTAAGAAATCAAAATTTAGAAATAAAATCATTCAGACATGAAAATTATAAAATCATATACTTCGTGGTTCTTATTACTTTTTGTAGTAGGGATTACATCTTGTGAAAAGGCAGAAATAAAAGACGGAGGTGGTAAAACACTTGTCAAAATAATCGGGGGAGGTGGAGACCCGGTAGTTATTCCCATGGATGTAACTCCTATGGTTGAGGAAATCCTGATTGCTGATTTGCGCAAGGATGCTGTTACCGAGGCCGATGCCAGCGCCGCAACCACCGTTACAATAACGAATACGCAGGCATTTCTTGACGCGTATAATACTGCAAATGGCACTGCTTTTGAATTGCTGCCTACTTCAGCTTATACGATAACTCCCGGATCGGGTGTGACGGTAAATGGTGATACCTGGACAATAAACCTGGCTCCCGGAGAATTAGCCAGGCCAATATCCATTGAGTTGGATAAATCCCAAATGGACCTTTCCAAATCGTATGCTTTTGGTTTACAGATAACTCAAACCACAGTTGGAAGTCCGTCGTTAGGTAGTGGAGTTGTAATCGTAAACCCGTTGGTTATAAATAAATATGACGGGGTATACGAAGTAACAGGTAGTATGGTGGATTTTGCGAGTTCTGCCTTGACGGGTTTATTCCCGTTCGAGTATCACCTCATCACAACAGGAGAGAAATCGGTGGCAGGTTTTGACCCTTACTGGTGGGAAGATTACTTTATTCCGATTTACAACGGCCCTGATGTCAGCGGGTACGGAGGTTTTTCTCCTGTCTTTACTTTTGACGCTAACGATAATATCACGGCCGTGACAAACATATATGGGCAGCCTGCGACTAATGGGCGCTATGCGGAATTGGATCCAAGTGGAATCAATAAATGGGATCCCGCGACCGGCAATATAGATGTAAAATTCTTTATGTTCCACCCAAGTGCAGTAGCCTTGCCAAACCCAAGAGTTTCGTTTGACTGGCATTTGGCTTATTCAGGGAAACGATAAGATAGTTATATCAATCATACAGAAGCAGTCTTCAATAATTTGTGTAGAATTATGATGCACTGTTTCGAGTTTAGGTCCTAAATAATTAAACCATCTTTTAATTAAGATGGTTTTTTTGTTTTTGGTTTTCGATAAACTATTTTATTGCAACTGAAGATGACTCTCTTTTACACCTCGGGATGACTCTGTTGATTTTCGAGAAAACGGCAAGTGTCAAATTCTGTTTTTCTTAAGTGACGATAAACAAGCGTTATATTTTTATCCTGCTTTTGTTTTATTGATTTAATATTTATCTAACTTTAGCACTATCAAACTAATGATAACAATTAATACATGAGAAACGTTTTACAACAGCTTCTCTTAATTCCAGTACTGTCATTTCTGTTGATTTCTTGTGAAAAAGAGGAGGAACCGTTTCCGCCGGTCAATTCAGAGGAGAAAACGATTATCCAGTTGCCGGAAGCTGAAGATGGCCCCCTAAAAACATTGGCACTTGATCTCCCACCCGGAGTAGCGACAATTGATCTGGTTGAAATAAGGAGAGATGCTGCCAACGCAGCCGAATTAAATAAAACGCTTATAGTAAAAATAAAGAATCAAAATGCATTAATATCGGAACCCAGTTCAGGTGAAATAAACGAATTGCCCAGGAATGTGTATACGAGTCATGCCGATAATCCTTTTGATGGTCAGTACTGGACAGTCACATTTAAACCAGGAGAGTTTGTCAGGTTCTTAAAGATCAATCTTGATCCCTCTGTACTTGTAAGTCTGTCGATGCGGGTGGGTTTAGGATTCCAGATTGCCGAGGCGCCCGGTGCACGAATTAGTGCTTCAAAAAATCAAATAGGGGTTGAGATCAGCTCCAAAAATCAATGGGATGGAATTTATCGGCTTGATGCATACACAGAGCATCCCACCAATCCGGTGTTGACTGGTGTGTCCGGACCCTGGGAAATGCCGTTAATCACAATTGGCTCGAATAAGCTGATTTGGGAGTTTACTCATCCGTGGGCAAATGGTTCCAATTCCACCACCCCGGCTGGTTATAATCCGGTATTTACTATTGACCCGGCGACGAATTCAGTCGCAGTTACAGATGTTAGCGGGCTTGGTTTTGAAAATGATCCATCGTACCCTAATCCACGTTATGATCCTGCAACAAAAAAGTTTTATGTAAAATGGAGATATAATGCTGCAGGCGGATTTAGAATGTTTACTGACACCCTTACTTATTTAAGACCCCGATAATCAGGTTAATTTTTTTAAGAAAGAGGAATCATTCTTAACGGTTCCTCTTTCTTAATTTAAACTATCTAATTGTTCCTATTTTTGAACTTCAAAAGGAATTTATGGATCAACAAGCGCAACAGCCTAATCAACTAAATATTGAAATATCGGAAGAGGTGGCAGAAGGCTCTTATGCTAATCTTGCTATCATCACCCATTCACATGCAGAGTTTGTCATAGATTTTGTAAACGTGATGCCTGGAACGCCCAAAAGCAAAGTAAAGTCCAGAATTATATTTACACCGCAACATGCCAAAAGATTTATGAAGGCGTTGACAGAAAATATTTCCCGCTATGAAGTTTCTAATGGTTCGATTAAAGATCTTGAGGACATCCAGCTGCCGATGAATTTTGGCGGGCCCACTGCACAGGCCTGAGTGCAAGTCAATAGTCCTGAGTCGATAGTCAATAGTGACTGGATTATAAAAATTTATCTGGATTGTTTATCATGTATAAAACCAATTTTGCGACTTCATCATTATCTGATTTTAATTCAAGGTATATTTCATTTGTAAAATAGCTGCAGGCCAGGGCAAAATCAAGCCACACCTGTGTTTCTGCGTTTTCTGTTTCAGCATCGTTTAGCTTCGAAATGAAATAGTCTTTATACCGCCTGCGTTTGTATGCTTCAACAATATTTGCACAAACCGATCTCGAAGAATTCCTGATTTGTGCTATCATTCCAAACCTCTCTTCGGAGGGAAATGTTTTAGAAACTTGATATATACGCATAGCAACGGAAAATGCTTTTTGATAACCTAACAATGTCCTGTAATCTCCCATATATTAAAGTTTACCGATAAAATAATAATAACTATTGACTAACGACTAATGACTATGGACTCATAATAGTCCCTCATCCGCAAAACTGAAATACCCGGCATCACTCACAATCATGTGATCGAGAATTTTAATGTCAAAATATTTTGCAGCTTCCTTGATTTTATGTGTGAGCTCTTCATCAGCTCTGCTTGGTTTTAAACTGCCTGAAGGATGATTATGACAAAGTATGATGCTTACTGCATCTTCTTCTAATGCTTTTTTGAGAATGACCCTTGGATCAGCAACTGTACCCGTGATTCCACCTGCACTCACTATTTCAAAATGATTTATTTTATTCGCTCTGTTCAAAAAAACTACTGCAAATACTTCGTATCTGTAATCTTTAAGTTTTGCGATAAAAAAATCGGCAACATCCCGGCTGGCTGTAATTACTTTTTTTTGTAGCGACCCGCTTGCCTGCCGTCTCCTTCCAATTTCAAGTGCAGCGGAAATAGAAATGGCTTTTGCCACACCAATTCCTTTCACTTTCATTAAATCTTTTATTGAAAGCTTGCCTAACTCGGATAAATTGTCTTTGCTTAGTTTCAGAACATCTTTCGCAAGATCGACAGCAGTCTTTTCTCTTGAACCGTTTAGTATAAGTATAGCCAACAATTCGGAATCACTGAGTGTGTGAGCTCCATTCAATAGTAATTTTTCTCTTGGCCTATCGTTCTTTGCCCATTGCTTGATAGAGTATTTCTGCTCTTGCATCACCCAAGATTAACAAATAATTTAGGCTCAGAAAATACAACTTTTAGGGTATGTCCCTGAAGATTGATCCAAACCTTTGAAAAACTAAACCAAGCCTGTATGAAAAAAAGATCCGTATCCCCAATTGGCGCCCTGCACCCTATTTTATTTTTTGCGGGCGTTTATATTGTCGTATTATTTTTCTCCATTTTTATTTGTTCAGCCCTTTTCTATAGCTGCAACACTTCTAATGCGAGTAGCTTTTCTGAAAATGAACAAAAAATTAGTGAGCCGCAAACGAACACGAGCACAGCCGCAATGGCTTCGGTAAAATAACCTTGTTCATACGTATTAACATTTTTCCCCGTTACCTTTTTGATTTGGGGTGAAGTATTATCTTCGCCGCTCCAAAGAAATCCCTTTGGAGTAACCAATTCAAACATGTCAGCTGCGAAAATTTTTGCCGGTACCGGATCACAAGGTTTAGCAGAACAGATTTGCAAAAGCTATGGATGCCGGCTTGGGAAAGTCAATATTCAGCGATTTAGTGACGGAGAAATTCTGCCCACTTTTATGGAGAGTATTAGGGGCGATTTTGTTTTTTTAGTACAGAGTACACATGCGCCAGCCGAGAACTTAATGGAACTGCTCTTGATGATCGATGCCGCAAAAAGGGCATCTGCGTATAAGATTATAGCTGTGATTCCCTATTACGGTTATGCCCGGCAGGACCGAAAGGATAGACCAAGGGTAGCTATCGGAAGTAAGCTGATTGCCAATATGATACAGGCTGCCGGGGCTAATCGGTTAATCACAATGGATCTTCATGCACCACAAATCCAGGGCTATTTTGATATACCTGTTGACCACCTTGACAGCCATGCTGTTTTTATTCCTTACATAGAGAATCTGAGGCTCGAAAACCTTACCTTTGCGGCCCCCGATGTGGGAAGTGCAAACAGGATAAGAGAAATAGCAAGTTATTTTGAGGCAGAAATGGTGATCTGTGATAAGCATAGGAAAAGAGCCAATGAAATTGCGAGCATGGTGGTAATAGGGGATGTGACTGACAGGGACGTGGTAATAATCGATGATATCTGTGATACGGGTGGTACATTGGCAAGAAGCGCAGCTCTTTTAATGGAAAAAGGTGCAAGAAGCGTCAGGGCTTTGATCACTCACCCCGTTCTTAGCGGAAAGGCTTATGAGAATATTGAAAAAAGCGTGCTGGATGAATTGGTGGTTTGTGATACAATTCCTTTAAGACAAACTACTCCAAAAATAAAATTGATATCTGTTGCTGAGCTGTTCGCTGTTGCAATAAGAAATGCGTTTGAAAATAAGAGTATCACAGGTTTGTTTGTGCATTCACAAAGAAAGGACAGATAAACCCCCTGTCCTCCGCCTGAGGCGGAGTGACTTAAGTGGAACAGAGTTTTTAGATGCTTAAGTTCTTTTAGAAATAAATTTTTCTTAACAATCCCTCTCTTATTTGAGAGTGTTCATCACTCCCCTTTAGGGGCTGGGGGTAAAAACAATAAAAATGAAATCAATTACGATCGAAGGACAACTGAGGACCGAAACCGGGAAGAAAGCCACCCGCCAACTTCGCTCTCAGGATTTGGTGCCCGGTGTAATTTATGGCGGTGAAAAGGAGATAAGCTTTGCTGCTCCTTCCATGGCTTTTAAAACATTCGTGTACACACCAGAGTTTCAGAAGGCGGAAGTTAAGTTAGACGGCACTACCTACAATTGCATTTTGAAAGATCTGCAATTTGATAAAGTGACTGACAAACTGATCCATATTGATCTGATGGAATTGGTTGAAGACAAAAAAGTGATCGCTGATATTCCAATCAAGTTTTCCGGAGCATCAAAAGGTGTAAAGGAGGGAGGGCATCTTATTATTAAGATGAAATCGCTGAAGGTAAAATCGTTACCAAAGCATTTAAAAGAACAAATTGAAGTGGATATTACTAATCTTGAATTGAATGGAAACATTCGTGTTGAAGATGTAAAAGAAGCCAATTACGAAATCTTGAATTCACCACGAATTCCGATTGCATCCGTTGTACTGACACGTCAGTTGAAACAGGAGGAAGCAACTGCTGCCCCTGCTGCCGGCGCTGCCCCTGCTGCTGCCGCTGCTGCACCTGCTGCTGCCGCTGCTGTTCCGGCTGAAGAAAAAGAAAAAGGAAAGGGAAAAAAATAAGTTCATCTGCTTTTTATTAGAAACCCACTTCATCCGGAGTGGGTTTTTCGTTTCTTTAATATCATTGGAAAATCTGAAGTTGCTATCTTTAAATAGTTTATTATAAAAGATGAAGTTTTTAATTGTAGGCCTGGGGAATGCTGGTAATGAATACACCCACACGAGGCATAATATTGGCTTTGATGTGGTCAATGCGTTTGTCGTAAAGCATGGAGGAAATTTTTATTCAGGAAGGTTAGCTTATGTAGCGGAAGTAAAATGGAAAGGAAGGATTTTTGTTTGCATTTGCCCGACTACCTATATGAACCTGAGCGGCAACGCCGTGAAGTATTGGATGGATAAAGAAAAAATCGCTATTGAAAATGTGCTTGTAATAACAGACGATGTTTCATTGCCGCTGAATAAAATGAGACTGCGGCCCTCGGGCAGTGATGGTGGCCACAATGGATTGAGAAACGTAGAAGCATTATTAGGATCAAGGGACTATCCCCGGCTTCGATTTGGGATCGGCAACGGCTATCCGAAAGGTTTGCAGGCAGATTTCGTACTAAGTAAATGGACGAAGGAAGAAGAACCATTAATAAAATTAAAAATTGACAAAGCAGTGGCCGTCATTGAAAGCTTTGGAACGAAAGGGATCGGCCTTACAATGAACGACGTGAACAGTGCTGAATATTCAGTTTAGCCAATATCACTTTGGCGGGATTTCTCATTCATTGTTCTTAATCGCTGACAAAGGATCTTAATAAAACCCCTTGCTACCTCCGGTCGTTCATCAAGCAGTTCATAAAAAGGCTCCTGGTCTATTTTATATAAAGTGCAATCGGTATCTGCAGTGGCGCTGGCCGATCTCGTATCAGCATCTAACAGGGAAAGCTCACCAAACACTTCTTTATCCTTGAGGATGGCAAGCGTAGTATTGCCTTTATGGATCCGGATACTTCCCTGTTCAATTATGTACATGCAATCGCCGGTTTCACCTTCTTTAAAGATTTCTACGCCCTTTTCATATTGCATTTCCTGCATGAGCGGAGCAAGGTCAGCAAGAATATTTTCCGGTGTGTCTTTAAAAAGATTGAGAGATTTTAATACCAGCACTTTTTCTACTAATAACAACCTGTTTGCCTTAGCGTGTTCCATAAATTAAAAATAAACATTTCACTGTGCATACAGTGCTGTTTCTTTCAAAAGAAGATTTTCAGATTGAGTAAATTTCTTTATGAGATCAGCAGCTACCTCAGTCCCGGTTTTTTTTGATATATACATTGTGCTTGCTTTGGTCCAGGGATTATAAAAAATTGGTACCTCAGTAAGGATCTTCGAAAAAATATCTTTTGTATTCTGTGCTTTGTTCTGCGGCAAATAATTCTTTAGAGAATTGTACCGGTGTTCAATGGCTTCTGGTTCGTAAAGCAAGTTAAAAGGCATCGCAAGGTCTTTTTTGACTGTCATCTCAATTACCTCCATAGCATTGGCCACATTCTCTTTTTTCTTCATGTCTAATCCCTGCTTTATCTTGAATGCTTTTTCATGATCATAAAGACAACCAAATAGACAGATCAATATATTCCGTATCTCGATAAGTTCAATACTTAATGAACTGTTGATGACAGAATACTTTTGGTGTTGTTTTTCGAGCTGGCTTTGCATTTGGAGAACCTCTACGCCATAGGTCAGATATGCAAATGCGATATCCTCCAATAATTGTTGTTTTTCAGGTGTTACTCTGTAACGGCTTCTGTGTAATGCCTTTGCTATGATACCTGAATCGGATGGATGTTGCTCCAGCAGCTGAAGCAGAATGTTTTGTGCTGTCTCGCCACCGATCTTTCCAAGAGTAATGATCAATTTGTCCTTTAACAATCGGTTGCTATTATTGGAGATATATTTCAGAATAACCGGTATTGCTTTTTCCCCGGCTGCATGCAATACGCTTGCGACATTTAGCGGGTGTTCTTTAAAATATGTCATTACTTTTTCCACTAATTCAGGCGATGCAGCATCACCAATAGCCTTAAAAGCAGCCAGGCGCAGGGTACGGTTCACGGTAAAGAGATCGGAATGGTTTGGATGGCAGTAATCTTCTTTTACCTCATTAAGGATATGTAATGCCATTTGTTTATCCGTGATGCGGTCTGATTGGATCAGGTTATCAATTAACTCTTCAGCACGCTGACGATTTTCTTTTCCGGGGCTTTTAATCATTCCCGTGATTGCCGCAAGTCTTATTTTTGGATCATGATGATGTAAATAATGCTTTTGGTGATGACGTTCATTATCTTCTTTGCAGAGTGATTGCGCCGCGAGATACTGGATCTCTTTATCGTCATCGTGATCAGCCAGGTATTTTAATTTCTCCTCAGCACCTTTAATATTACGATTCTGGATCAGGAGTAAGGTTGTCTTTCGTATGTTATAAGAGGGATGATCAAGCAGCTTAAAAATAATTTCTTTGCTCGCATTACTGATCTGGCTATTCAGCATTTGAAGGATATTTATTATTTCACTTTCTTTGCCAGTCTTAATTTTTTTCAGTATTTGTTGCTGAATCTCTTCATCAGAAAGTTTGAATTCATCCTGGCTAAAAAAGCGACTGCTGATCGTTTTTAAAAGTGTATTATGATATGATTTATTTACAAGCAAAATTGAAACAATCCAGGAGATTGTAAGGAGGGCCAGGACATAGCAAATTACAAGCAACTCATTGGCAGATCTCGTATTAACAAAAACGAGCAGCACACCTGCAAATAAGAATGCAAAAGGATCCATGATACCTTTTACAATGGCATGGGCTTTTGATCTTGCATTCGGATTAAGTGGCTGCATTACTGTCAAGAAAACCGGGTTTGTAATCGTTGTTCTTAATACCTCGACAGCGATTGCCGCCATCCCGAAGACATAAAAAACCAATTTGCTTTCACTTGCTGCATATTCGGCAAAAATAACAATTAGCAGAAGGGTCAATAAGACAAGCGGTGTGATCAGCAGCGATTTTTTTATACCTATTGAGCTAACAATACGCCCGGTAAAAATTATTTTTACCAATAAGGCGACGATCTGTGAACCGGCCATAAACAAAATGATAAAGTTTGATAATGATTTATCATCATAGTTATTTTCTTTTACTTCAGAATAGAGTGCATAATTGATTATCGCGAGACACGCAGAAATAAGAAAAGTAAGCACTGCCAATCTTCGAATAAGTGTATTAAGCGTGTAACGTTTGACAAATGCTCTAAATCCTGTTCCTTGTACAGATTCAACAATATGATCTTTGTGATGATGGTGATGAACAACGCCAGATTTTGACAGCTTGTATAAAAAAGGTAAGGCCCCAAGCATAAAAAAGAAGGCCGGCCAAAGCATATTGAGAGGGCCGATTGCCTTTACAAAAAAGTACGCCATAGTATAACCAATGAACTTTGCCGGTATATCACCGGCACTGATCACTGCGAATAACCGTTTGCTTTGCCTTACATCAAATAAGGTTGAAGTAATGCTCCAGAAGCAGAGATTACTTGCCAGGTATAGCACATAGTACCACGCAAATATGAGGTAATCAAACCAATCGGCTTTTATCAGCGTGCTACTTAATTGTAAAATGAGAATACTTGCCGCCATGAAGATGATAACAATTGTACCAACACGGGTAAGATGAAAGTGATGTTCAAATTTGTTGAATATCCATCCTGTAAAAAACAAAAGGGGCGATGAGATGATCATTACCCACGCCACCTCGGATGCATAGAATTTCTCAAGAAAATGCGAGAATGAAGCCGTAAAGAAGAAGGCGATACCAGTCCCCATGAAAAACTGAAGCCAGAAGAGTTGAGAGACTAGCCGCCATTCCGAGGTTCGTACGTTTAATAGTTGAAGTAAAAATGGTCTTCTATTCATTTGTCCAATTGCTTCGTTCTTTCAATATAGCAAGATGTTTCATTTTTATAGCGCTCCTTTTTTCAAGAGACGTTTTTGTAAAATAGTGATGCGATTCAAAAAATTTTATCTGTATATGATCCCAGGTGCAATCTTCCGGAATAATTTTGAAAGTTATAAACTCTTTATATAAATGGCCGCTGATAGGTTCAAAATCTTTACGGCCAAGATAATCAAGATCGGCATCGCAGATTATCTGTTCTAACAAAGTATTTGGTGACTGCGGGATCTTTGTGGCCATTATCATTCCGCAGATCTTTCTGATATCAGGCTCACTAAGTACATTCCTAAGATCTTCGGAAGCAATTTCACAGCCTCTTTCTTCATGCCCTTTATAGGCAAATAGAAAGCCGCTGTCATGAAAAGCAGCGGCCGTTCTTAATAACAACAGGTCATGTTTATCTTTAACGCCTTCATGTTTTGCTATTATCTCGGCTTGTTTCATTACGTCAAGAGTATGTGAAATATTATGGTAGCCAAGCCGCGGATCGAGCTCCTTTTCAAGGCGGGATAAAATCGGTTGCTCTATGCTTGTAATAAGATCAGGCACCAAAAAGCTTTTATCTAAGATAATATATTGACAACTAAATCCATTAATGATATTTCAGCTGGCGGATTTGGGCTAAATATATTTACTTTTGATTATGATATATCCGGCTCTTTACTTATTTTAGCAGCCCTAACGCACTTTCCACCATCAAAAAATCCAGTTTTTTATGAAGCCTGAATATATGGGATGAACAGTCCATGCGTATTGTATCCGATGTATTTAACTAAACAAGCCTGATTATGAAGATATTTTGCATTGGCCGTAACTATGTAGCTCATGCCAAGGAATTGGGAAATGAGGTGCCTGATGAACCGGTAGTTTTTATGAAGCCAAAGAGTGCTTTGCTGCAGCCTCATACTCCATTTTATTATCCTGAATTTACCAATGAACTTCATTATGAATGCGAGCTGGTACTCCGGATCAGTAAAAATGGAAAATATATCCAGGATAAGTTTGCGAGTAAGTATTATGATGCCGTGACGACCGGTATCGATTTTACTGCTAGGGATATTCAAAATGATTTAAAAGCAAAAGGGCTTCCCTGGGAAAAAGCAAAGAGCTGGGATAACTCAGCGGCTATCGGTAAATGGATTCCATTTACATCTATAAAGAACAAAAAAGATATTAATTTTTGTTTATATAAAAACAAAGAACTGGTACAACAAAGCAACGCGAATCTTATGATCCATGATTTTGATAGTATTGTTGCTTATATTTCAAATTATTTTTCGGTTAATATAGGAGACCTTGTGTTCACTGGCACGCCGGCAGGTGTGGGCGAATTAGTGGTGGGCGATGAGCTGGAGGCTTTCATTGAGGATGATTCATTATTATCGTTAGAGATAAAATAATAACGGACGAAACGTACAGACCAAAACCAACATGCGGCCATCCTGACCAGATCGGGATGGCTTTTTAATTTCCACATACAACTGTTCAGCTTATTTTTGCCAATTAGCTTGCCACTATGATCGAAAAAGAAATTTTACTGAAAGCTTTCCGGCTGATGTGTCATGCAAAATCGATGGCAGAAACCTATGATGCAAACCGGCAAATTTGTAAGTATGTCCATTCAACTTCCCGCGGCCACGAAGCAATACAATTAGCGACTGCGTTCCATTTGGAAAATTGTGATTATGTGAGCCCCTATTATCGTGATGAAAGTATGTTGCTTGGGCTTGGGTATTCTCCGTACGAATTAATGCTGCAATTACTGACGAAGGCTGACGATCCTTTTACCGGTGGACGTTCATATTATTCTCACCCCAACTCTAAAGAGAAAGACAAACCAAAGATTATCCATCAAAGCAGTGCAACCGGAATGCAGGCGATACCGACAACCGGTGTCGCACAAGGTATTCAATACCTTGAGAAAATTAGTTCTCCATTGCTGTTAAAAAGTGAGGAAGGAGCATTACCCGTTGTAGTTTGTTCACTGGGTGACGGAAGCGTAACCGAAGGGGAAGTAAGCGAGGCATTACAATTTGCTGTACTGAAACAATTGCCAATTATTTATCTGGTGCAGGATAATGATTGGGGGATTAGCGCCACAGCAGAAGAGACACGAACAATGAATGCTTATGAATATGCTGATGGTTTCAAGGGCTTGAGTAGAATACAAATTGATGGAACGGATTTTACGCATTGCTACAAGATAATCGGTAATGTGATCAATGAAGTTAGAACCAGCAGAAAACCTTGGTTGGTACATGCAAAAGTTCCATTGCTTAATCACCACACTAGTGGTGTAAGAAAAGATTTTTATAGAACTGAACAAGATCTGGCAAAAGACGCGATGGATGATCCATTTCCTAAGTTGAAAAAACTTTTGCATGAAAATGGAATAGGTGACGAAGAATTGGAAAAAATGGAAACAGAGGCGGCGGAATTAATAAGTGCGGAATTTATGAAGGCCCTAAATTCTTCTGAACCGGATGTCAACAAAGCAACTGACCATGTTTTTGTACCAACGACCTTGACCGAAGAAAAAGGCGACAGAAGCCCTGCTGGTAAGGAAAAAATCATGATGGTTGATGCCGCTTTGTTTGCTGTTCGGGAATTAATGGAAGATCATCCTGAATGTATTTTTTTCGGGCAGGATGTTGGTAGAAGGCTTGGGGGCGTTTTTCGTGAAGCTGCGACTCTGGCTGAGCAATTTGGTGATCACCGAGTTTTTAATACAGCAATTCAGGAAGCATATATAATCGGGTCAACTGTTGGCTTGAGTGCAGTAGGAATGAAAGCGATCGTTGAAATACAATTTGGCGATTATATCTACCCTGGCCTTAATCAACTTGTTTCCGAAATTTCCAAATCATGTTATCTCACTTGTGGCAAATATCCGGTCTCAACAGTTATTCGGGTACCGGTCGGGGCCTATGGAGGTGGCGGGCCTTATCATAGCGGTTGCGTTGAAACAACATTGCTCTCAATAAAAGGAATTAAGATCGCTTATCCATCAAATGTTGCAGATATGAAAGGATTGATGAAAGCGGCATTCTATGATGGAAATCCGGTAGTAATGCTTGAGCATAAAGGTTTGTATTGGAGCAAAGTTCCCGGAACGGAAGAAGCAAAGACAATGGAACCCTCAAGGGATTATATCCTTCCACTTGGAAAAGCAAATATTGTCTTGAAGGCCGATAAAAATAAACTCGAAAATGGAGAAAGCTGTTGCATCATTACTTATGGAATGGGTGTGTATTGGGCAAAGGCAGCAGCAAAAAAATTTCCGGGACAAATTGAGATAATCGATTTAAGAACGTTGTTTCCATTAGATGAAGAAATGACCTTTGATTCAGTAAAAAAGCATGGAAAATGTTTAGTGCTTACTGAAGAACAACAAAACAATTCTTTTGCTGAAGCATTGGCCGGCAGAATTTCTAAAGAATGTTTTAAGTGGTTAGATGGCCCCGTTGAAGTATTGGGAGCTGCAAATATTCCTGCTATTCCTTTAAACATGAATCTTGAAAATGCTATTCTTCCGAACGCTGATAAAGTTTGGGAGAAAATTAAAACCCTCTTAGCGTATTAAAAGATCAGAGGGCCCGCGACGTACCAACTCCAACGAAAATCCTCCGCAAAAGAAAATTGCTGCTCAACTTCTGAACAGACATGACCAATATCATATTTTCCCACACCCACATCATCCAGAACAGTAGTACCTAAAAATACCTTTATATGTTAGCTTTTGGTCAGGTATAAGCTAAGCAAATTGGGGAAAAATGCGTAAGGAGCTGTTGAATATTTTTGTATAGCATGTAATAATTAGTATAAAAAAATGGAAACTCTTTATTATAAAAGGAGTATCGAGACGGATAGCGCCTTCATGATGCTACAGGAAAGATTTGCAAAGCATTTCCATGAAATTTTTTTAAATGATTTGGCTGAAAAAACAATTGTTATTATACCGAGCCTCACACTCGACCGCGACATGCTAAAAACGGTAAAAGGTGTTGTGCATTATGAAGAGCGGCTGCTGTGCTTACTTATGCTGCTCCGCATGCCCAGAACCCAGGTCATTTATGTTACAAGCATACCAATAGATAACAGCATTATAGATTATTACATTCACCTGTTGCCCGGAATTACAGGAAATCATGCCCGGCAACGACTTAGCATGGTGAGCTGTTATGATGCGTCCCATAAATCACTTACAGAAAAGATATTAGAAAGACCACGGTTGGTTAGAAGGATCAGGGAACTAATTAAATTTCCCGAAATGGCTCACCTGGCTTGTTTCAATGTGACCAATCTTGAAAAACAACTGGCATTGACATTAGATATTCCTATCTATGGTTGCGACCCCAGGCTATCATATCTTGGCACCAAAACCGGTAGTCGCAGAATCTTTAAAAAGCTTGGAATACCAGTGCCTTACGGTATTGAGAATCTGCAAAACGAGGACGAGATTGCTGCTGCATTATGCCTGTTGAAAAGAAATAACCCTGCCCTGCAGAAGGCAGTTGTAAAAATGAATGACGGTTTCTCTGGCGAAGGAAACGCTATTTTTTATTACAAGGAAATTGACGCAAGAACTGAAAATGCTGAACATATTATCAGGCTTAAGATGCCAGAAAATCTTAAGCCTGTTGCATTAAATGTTAGTTACGAAGACTATATCCAAAAGTTTAAGACCCTGGGTGGTATTGCAGAAGAGTTTGTGAATGGAGACTATAAAAAATCACCATCCGTACAATGCCGGATAAATCCTATTGGTGATGTGGAGATAATTTCAACTCATGATCAGTTTCTTGGTGGGGAAAGTGAGCAGGTGTTTTTAGGATCATCATTTCCGGCAAGCAGTGAGTACCATAAAGACATAGCAGTGATGGGTAAAATGATTGCAGCGGAATTACAGGCAGAAGGTGTCCTGGGCAGATTTAGTATTGATTTTATTTCTGTCAAAGAACCGGGTGGCTGGAGACATTATGCTATAGAAATTAACCTGCGTAAAGGGGGCACTACTCATCCTTTTCTGATGCTCCAATTCTTAACCAGAGGAGAATTTAATTGGCGCGAAGGTGTTTACACAATGCCAAACGGGCAACAGCGTAGCTACTTTGCATCTGATAATGTTGTTAATGAAAAATACAAGGGGCTCACCCCACACGATCTCATGGATATTGCCACATATAACGGAATACTGTACGATGCGGCAAGACAGACCGGCGTAATGTTTCATATGATTGGTGGACTTTCCCAATATGGAAAATTGGGAATGGTATGTATTGGACAAACAGTTGATGAAGCAAAAGAATTCTATACAAAAACAATAAACGTGCTTGATAAAGAATGCAACGAATTGTTTTAAATTAAAAATTGCTGGTGCCTGTAAATGATGGTACTGCTGATTCTTTTAATTATTAATTACTTAAACGTTCTCATGTAATTCACCACAGCCCAAATGTCGTTTTGATCGAGGATCTTCTTTTTGAATGTAGGCATATCCTTGCGTCCTTCCAATGTTTTATAAAATAACGCGCCATCGGTTTGGCTTTGAAAATCGGGCTTTGTGAAATCACCACTTTCAGTATCCAACTGTGCGGCTTTAGGTCCGTCACCTTTTCCTTTTGTACCATGGCAGGATTTGCAATGTTGGGAATACAGGGCTTTTCCGTTTGCAAGAGAAGCCGCATCAGATTTTACAGGATTGGGCATATTCTTATACTTATCAGGAACAGGCCACGGATCGTTTTGAGATTTTGAAATAAAGGACATTAGGGCGAATAAAGACAGGCTTGCGAATAATAAAGAAATGTACTTTTTTATGTTGTTTGATCTTTACTATTACAAAGAGGCTTGAAATCAAGACATAGTTGCGTGTCATTCACTTTCATAGGCAAATAAGTTTTTTATGCTACAATGTCTTTCCAAGTTTCTTTATTTTGAATAATAAAGATACCAGGTAAAAAATGGTTCCCCACACGCCAATAACAATCGAATAAGCCATAAACAGTAACCAGACTGGTGTTTTACTACTTGTCGCCCAGAGAGACCGATTGTTAAATGACTTATCTATCTTTGGTGCTGTTCCCCAAGGGACATTTTTTTCTGCAAAAATATTCCCCAAGGTTTCATGGTCCTCTGTCCTGGCCACCAAAATAAAATTTCCTTTATTATCTCCCAATAAACTGTCTCTTTTGAATTCTGCAGTAACAGAACCCGTTGAATCGGTAGTATATGTTTCTTCATCACCAATCGGCAGATTTCCCAATGAGCGCTTCACGGCAATTTTTAATTCGACGTCTTTTGCAGGCACCCATTCACCTTTCTGCAATTGTTTCACATTGACAATTACATTTTTTGTTTCATCGGTCCTGTTAGTATCAATCTCAATTTTTGCTTTGGTTACTTGTGCTTCGCCTTTTGTTTCATCAAATTCTTTGTTGGCTGCGGCCACTGCAATAAATGTAAAGGAAGAGGCTGCATCCCAAACTTCTTTAAAAGAAGTCGGTATATATATTCTTTCTTCTCCTGTTGCATTGGATTGAAAAGATTGGATAAGATTGGAATCTGTAGGATCGTTCAGGTAAACACTTACTTTAAGATCTTTTACTCCAATGAATTTTCGATCCACTTTTGTTTTTGTGGTTACCAGCACATAAGGAATATTATTCTGCGGCAGATAGTAGGACACATTCAATTGCAACGCTTTTTTTTCGGTTCCTGTTGAATCCTGGCCAACGCAAACGGTGCCGACCAACAACAACGTAAATAAAATAGATCCTGATTTATTTTTGAGGAGTTTCATCAGTTAACGTTTTATAAATTGATATTACAGGAAACATTCTTGCCAATAGCGTAATGATCAGCAAGGCACCAGCTAATGAACCCATCGCGATAGCCCACTCTTGCCAGCTTGGGAAATAATGACTATATCTTTCGGGGGCATCATGCTTTGGCAAAAATGGATGAAGCAATGTTGGAGTTACTATAAGATAACGTTTAAACCATGCGCCTATAACTACCATTACCCCGGCAATAAACATGGGCAAGGGCCTTCTTCCTTTTTTGAACACCATAATAATGATCGGAATGATCATTCCTATGAGGATGGCGAACCAGAATAAAGTAGCAAATTCTCCGGTAAATAACTCGCTCAAGTGTGTTTCTTCCGGCTTCTTCATTTTGAAAGCAGGCACCAGGTATTCGTTCACATTAAAATACAGATACAACAATGCCAGCATTACCAATATTCTGCCCATTTTTTCAAAATGCCTTTCGGTTATATATTGTTCCAATTTATATACGCGGCGAAAAACATACATGGCTACTACTACGCCGCCTGCACCAACTAAAAAAGCACCTGAAACAAAATAGGCACCAAAGTTTGTGCTGTCCCATCCGGGTCTGTACGTAGTGGCAAATAACCAGGAAGTAACTGTATGTATACAAAATGCCACGGGAATAATGATAATACAAAGGATCGTGATGGCTCTGTTCCTGATTTTTTCCTGCGCTTCTGTTCCTTTCCAATAGGAACCCAGCCACCTGTACAGTTTTGAAAATGGTTTGCCAACCATTTCTTTTGCCTTAATCATGATCCTGATATCCGGAAGCAAAGTGATGTATAATAAAAAAAGACTGATGCAGAAATAAGTTCCGATCACTACCACATCCCACATAATCGGTGATTGGAGGCGGCCATGTGCAAATAAGTTAACCAGGCGTTCTGGGCGCCCCATATCTACAATAATAATTAATGATGCAAACGTGATGGCTGATACGGCGATCATTTCAGAAATTCTTGTAAGCGGTGTGCGCCAATGAACATCAGTTAACCGGAAAATAGCGGTGATCAATGATCCGACCAGGCTGATAGCTACAAAGAATACAAAGTTGGAAATATAAATACCCCACGAAACATAATCACCCATATTGGTTACTACCAACCCATCTCTTAATTGAAGGAAATATGCATAAGCTCCAATAAGACATATAATGATCAAAGTAGCGGTCCATATTTTTCCTCTGAGTCCGAATTTTTGTGGCAACAGGTCATGGATAACTTTATCAGCACTAAGTATATTTTGTTTTTCCACGATAAAAATTTTTATGATTTAGATTTAGCTTCTTCTTCAATTTTCAATCCATCTTCAAATTTAAAATTCCTGTTTACAGGCGGCAGGTAATATACACTTGGTTTAGTACCCAGATCTTCCATCAATCTATAACCTGCTTTATCACGTATCAGATCACTGAAACGGAAAGTTTCAGGTCCGTTTGTTACAGAATCTTCATACATATCTCCAAAGAAAAATACACCATTCGGACATGCGGATACGCAGTGTGGCAATTCTCCTTTTCTTGCCATATCTGGGCAGAAATCACATTTGCCAACTGTACCTTTCTTTTGTGGAATACTCGTTTCGCAGGAATAATGTTTTTTTTCAATTTCAATTGGTAACTCCGGTTTTTCCCAATTAAAAACTCTTGTTGAATAGGGACAAGCAGCCATACAAAAACGGCAACCAACACAACGGTCGCTGTCAATTAATACAATTCCGTCCTGTCTCTTAAATGTTGCATCTACCGGGCACACTTTTACGCATGGTGGTTCATCACAATGCATGCAGGTAGTCGGTTGCCAGTACGGAGCTGAATGTTCAGCATCCTGCATGGGATGTATTTTTATCCAATTTTGTGCATCCTCCACAAAGTGAGCATGGTTGCAGGCTTGTTGACATTTTTTTAAGTTCTTGCAACGGGAAAGGTCAATCACCATGACAAATTTCTTCCCTGCAATTCCTTTCCTTGCTTCACTGTTTGATACTTGAGGTAAATCAGGAACTGGTTTTAGTAAGGCTTTATCAATTTCAATGATTTCACCGTCCGCGGAAAGTAATTTTACTTTTTCCCCGGAAAGCGTTACCTGCTGGTCATCAGCGACAAAAGGATTTTTATCTGAACAACCTACGGCAACACTTGCCAGCAAGCCGGTAATTAAAAAATCTCTTCTTGAGGTATCTTTTTTTTCCATTGTATTATATTAAAACGTTGGTTTATTTTTTACCCAGGTAATAACATCTTTGTCAGAAACCTTTACTCCCGTTTTTTTGATCTTGCTTATGTCTACTTCAACAAGTTTTCCATCTTCCGTAAGCATTTTGGTGGTAGTGGTAGCAGGAGCGCAAGGGATAACATTTTTTTGTCTCTTAGGAATGATGAACTTTAATGTAGAGATAGTGGAGAGAGCACCTAACCCTCCCCATAAAAACTTTCTTCTTGAATTATCTTTTTTGCTTGTTTCCATTATTAAATTTTTATTCATGATCCGGGTGTAAGATAAATTTCCCTTAAAAGAGGCACTAGTATTTTAATCAGTTAATGGTATGATTATTATCAAATAAGAAAGAAACAAGGCGCAGATTCGTAATAGTGTAAAATACAAACCGCCGGAAAATAATTTCCGGCGGTTACCTCAGTTCAAATTTCAAATTATTTCTTGAACGTTCTCATATAGTTTACAATACTCCAACGCTCATCGGCATCCGGAATTTTTTTCTTGAAACCCGGCATATCATCTCTTCCTTCAGATGTTTTATAAAATAATGACCCATCGCTCTGTCCCTGGACATCCGCTTTGGTAAAATCACCAGCTTCTGTTTTTAGCTGTGCCGCTTTTGGACCATCACCCATTCCTTTTGTTCCATGGCAGGATTTACAGTGTGTTCCCCATAGGGCTTTCCCCTCAGCAATTGACGCGGCATCAGTAGCTACAGGATTTTTCATGTTTTTATAATTTTCAGGTACAGGCCATGGTTTCTTTTCCTGAAACGCTTCAAAGGTGAAACTAGCACCCAGCATGCCGGTCATAATGACTGCAATGATTACAAGAGGTTTCATATTTATTTGTTTTATTTATAATAGATAGATAGTCCTGGAGAATCGTTGCGTACAATATATTCGTTTTATACTCGCCTTTTATTTCCAGTTGCCTATTGCGAATATGAATTTATGAACTAAGCACAACTTTCTTCCGTTAAATAAGAACTAATTCTATGTAAAAGTACCCTCCAGCATTTACTCTCTATCTGATGTAAATATTTCATTTTTATGATTTTAATCAGACCACTTTATGACCAAAACCTAAGTTTTGTTTTTTGAGTAATGAGGATAATAATTTAAGCCTAAAAACACCGGTAATCATAAAAATCAGTTTGATGCCCCTGTCTTACCTGTATCAGCAAAGTAAAATCCAATTTCACTTTCAGCATTGGTCAATTCTAACTGACTCGGGCTTTTTTGAGGATCAAAGACAAGTAATCCATAAGGATCGAATTTTGTATCCAGGTCAATTAGTTCACTGCTTTCATCGGCTTTGATAAAAAGCAGGTATCGGACATTCCTCGCTTCAACAATATTTATCCTGGGCCGATATTCATTCAATACTTTATGCACGTACCTGACCTGGTAGAAGTATTCATGCATTATTGCATCAAAAGTGGAAGTATCTAACCTAGCTCTAATTTTTTCTAACTGTAGAGAATCCGGGTAATAAAAAACCGCGGCTTGTGAATCTATTTTCAATGTATCAGAAAAAATCGTCGGAGGTTTGGCTAACGATTTATGTTCTTTCTTACTATTATCATTCGGGATTTCATTTTTTTTGCCTGACTGATGCCGGCAAGCTAATAAAAGAAGTAAGATAATATAACTGCCCGATAACCTTTTCATTCCTGTATAACTCTTTTGCCGTTTAATTTATTAAAGGAAAAATTGGTATTCAGTTTAAAATTACGAATTTTAAAAGTTCATTGATATGCGACTTTTAACCTCTATCAATAAAAAAACCCTGATTTCCAACCAGGGTTTTTACACTTAGGGGTTCCTTTCTTAAAAGAACAGAATTCTTAATAATTCCACAGCCTTGTAATATTAAAGCCAATGAGAAACTTACCACCCTCGTAACTTTTCTGGTTCAAAACCGGCTCGCCGGTTGATGGATCTTTAGTATAATACTCCTGAGTATAGCTAAATGGAGAATTTCTGTTATAAAGATTATTGGTTTGAGGATTCAGATAGAAATAATTAGTAAAGAACAATTGGAATGAGTGGCTGCTGGTATTAAACTCTACACCGAATGACAGGTTTGGATTAGGATTATTTTGTGCATGTTGAGTTATCGGCTGATCATAATTTATCAGAATTGATGTAACGTCAGTCACCTTATATCTTGCAGATAAAGCTATGGCATAGTGATTAAAATTCATATCCGGCTCAATCTTCAGCGTAGAATCATTCATTTTTGTAAAATAACCGTTTACGACGTTTTGATGAGAAATGCTTGGAGCTACCTGCACGGAAAGTTTGTCATTCACCTTTCTTGCTATTAATATCTGATGAAAGAAAGAAAGCCGGTCACTGTAATTGGTGTATATATCATTGTTGGGATCCGGTTTTGTGTTATAGGAAGCATTTCCGTAATAACTGACACTAACCGGGTATTTGTCTTTTGTTTGCGTGATGATTGAATATTTAAGATTCGCATCCCAAATGGGTCCGGAAACAGAAGAAATGGATTGATGAGGAATAACTGCTGCAGTTGTTTTTGTAACACCAATACCAATGTTCAATTTATTTGCCGGAGAATAGTTGAATCCTAAACGAATATTAGAAGGAGCAAAAAATCCCCAGAAATCTTCATATCCATTTTCAACAGTTCCAAACCTGTGCATAATATCCATTTCAAATGTTTTTTTGATCGGTACCATAACGGTTTGGTTGTCAATGATCCAAATACTTTGGAAAGTGTTTTTTACCGGCTTTGGTTTTTTCACGGCCGGAGCATCACTAGTTGCCACAGTATCATCTTGCGCGATCAGTTCCCCAACTGGCATTAACAGGCCAACTATCATCAGTGCTGCTAATGCTGGCAGAATTCTTGATTTATATATTTTGAATGTCATTGTACTAAATTTTAAAGTCAATTAATTATTCGGGGCACCATTTCTGATCCAGTCGTATACTTTTTGTGTGTTTGTTTTAACGGGAGCTGGCATGTATTGTGCCATCTCTCCGGTAATCATTTGATAAAGCTTACTTTCTTTTGGATTAGCCAGGTTCACGTAACCACCATTTACAATTTCTCCATAGGATACAGCCGTAGTAAGATAGGGTTTATGAGCTCCTGTAACATGGCATCCGGCAACTGCACAACTTGTATTAAACATGGGCGCCAACTCGCCTATGTAACTTACCTGCTGCGGAGGTAAGTCATCTGGCCCTGAAGCCATTTCTGGTACAATTATATCCTTATAGCAACTGGATAAAACAATCACTAAAATGAACATAAGGCCTGTATATATAATAATGATACGTTTCATGATCATTGATTTTTGATAAATTATTTATTGTTAAAATTCATGTTGCATTCAATGTCAATCTTGTCCGAAATACTGGTGCTGGTAATTTCAAAGTCCCTGCAGTTGAAGCTGAATTTTAATTGCAGGCCAAAAACATCATATGGCGTGCCGGTTGCAGGAGTTACAGTTTTTTTGGTTACATAAGAAAGATGACCAACTATAGATTTTGTTATCGGCGTCAAAGCAACAGTGGAACTATATTTATTATGCCAGGTAAGATCCAGAGTAACTATATATCCGTTACTATTCGGATCGAATTCAACCTTGGTAGTTTTGATTTTGGCCAGGTTTGTATCGCTAAGATTTTGGATGCCCTGTCTTATTTTAACTGTATTCATTCCGGCAACATTACAACCTGTATCTCTACCCGGTTCGCCGGTATTTGATGTATTGATCTGTACATATCCATTGAAATAGGTTTTGGCTGGATCACTTTCATAAAAAGCCCATGAAGTATCTTTTAGAGGTTGACCATTAGCTGGATAAGTTAGCATCTTAGCAGTTGTTACATCGTGCATTCCAAATTGGTTAAAACGACCGGTGAGCAAACCGGCAGCCCCTACATAATTGGTTGACCAAAGTACACTGGAGTGAGATTTATCCATTTTCCACTCAGTCGTATTTCCTGCAGTCATATTTCCCGGCAAATGAACATTATTACCTCGTGATGCAGTAAAAGGTGGGTTTAGTTGCAACGGAACAATCAAAGAATCGTTGCGGGTGCAGCTAACAAAATACCCGTAACCACTAATGATAAGCAAGGCAATTAATAATGTTTTGCTATTCAGATGTTTCATATAAATTATTTTAACATTAAAAATGATTTCTAGAGACGACGTAAAAATATTCAGGAACTGAATTGGCGGTAATGACAGTTGTCACTACTGACTGTGACTTTTGTCACACTAGAGTCTAATATTCAACTGTTAGTTACCGGTGGGGAGGTGTGATTCAATGTGTTCTATAGTTTCACTAAAACCGGTTGGGTATTTTGTGTGACCTCAAAGTTTTGAGTTTCTTTATTAACGGAACTAAAAAAAAGACAATAAGAATAGTCAAAAAATAAACGCCGGTATTCAGTAATAAACTATCCGTATAAATTTTCATATCATTCCTAACAATACTATTATCCTCACCAGACTTTTGGGAAATATTTATAAAAAGGTCTTTCAAGAGGATAAAAAAAAATACAAGGCTATGTAGTAATGATAAAACTATCCTTTTGTTAATCACTGGCAAATAGAATGAAATTGATAGGCATGCCCAGAAAAATAAGAATGGGTGTAAAATAGAATTTTTGATATTTTCAAAGGCATAGTTCGGATAAAGGTTTCTTATTTGCAAGCCGATATATAAGGTGCCTACAACCGCATAGGTATATGGCAACAATGAAATCAATTTCTTTTTTACTTCCGGTTTCTTTTGTAAATAGCCGACTACAACAATTACTAGTGCATATAATAATGGGAAGCCGGAAAAAAAAGCCATTACTTCAAGTTGCTGCAGGTATTTAAAAAAATTTGTATCCATGCGGATGCTCAGAAGCAGAAAAGGGCCCTGAAAAATTAAAACTATCTTAGTTATTTAATATAGGAGATTTTTTAGTTTATCAAGATTTGCGATCACGATCTTTCCTTCTTTTATTTCAATTAATTTTTCAGCTTTAAAATCGCTCAGGGTTCTTATCAACGATTCGGTTGCTGTCCCCACATAGTGTGCAATATCTTCCCTTGATATTTCAATAGGTTTATTCTGTCCGCCAGTATTAAATTTCTCCTGTATATCAACAAGTGCCTTTGCAACGCGTTTGCGTAAAGAGCTGTAAGCAAGATTGAGCAACCTTTCTTCCTTTTCTTTTACATTTTTTGTGATGATGCGAATGAATTTGGCAGCAATGCTAAGATCGCCAAACACCATTTTATGAAAATCTTCCCGGGGTATTTGCATGATTTCGGCATCTTCAAGAATCACCGTGCTGTCATCATAGTTTTTATCTTCGATTAAAGCCGGATAACCAATAAAATCACCCTCGCTGAAAAGGTCAGTAATGTATTCTTTACCGTCTTCGTGAGTTTTAAACCCTTTTACTTTTCCCTTTACTACATAGTACAAAAGTTTTGGTCGCTTGCCTTCCTGGTAAAGTGATTGTTTTTTGCCGTATGACTCAACATTATACTGATCGGCAAGCTGCTTCATTAAACCACTATCCTTAACGTCTTTTATAAACTGTGACAGGCCTTGCTGTGATGAAGCATATTTGTTCCCAAGTATCTCTGCTTTTTTCAGCCTGATCTCAATTGCATTCAGCAGCTCGATATCCTCAAATGGTTTAGTAACATAATCATCAGCGCCCATTTCCATTCCTTTGCGAAAATCGCTTCTTTCTGTTTTTGCTGTTAAAAATATAAATGGAATGGATTGTGTGGTTTCATTTTTTCTCAATAAGTGAAGTACACCGTATCCATCGAGCTCGGGCATCATGATATCACAAACAATTACATCTGGTTTTTCTCTAACTGCAATGTCAACTCCCTTCTTGCCATTTTCGGCAGTAAAAGTTTTGTATCCGGCAAGGTCCAGTATCTCTGCTGTGTTTTCCCTGATGTCTTTGTTATCTTCTATAACAAGAATTGATTTCATGAATTATTGTTTGTATCGTTTGGAAATGTGATGGTAATAGACGTTCCTTTTCCCAATGTGCTTTGCAAATTTACGGTGCCGTTTATCAGGTCAAGATACCTTTTTACAATGTGGAGACCAAGGCCCGTCCCTTGTATATTAGTAACATTTGATCCCCTGTAAAACATGGTAAACAAATGTTCCTGGTCTTTTTTAGAAATACCAATGCCTTTGTCCGCTACAGCGATGGTACTTCTTTCCTTGTCACCCTTTACCGAAATTGCAATAGGCGTATCCTCTTCGGAAAATTTAGCTGCATTGCTTATCAGGTTGATCAGAATATTTCTCAATAATTTTTTATCGGCATTTATTTTTTCTTCTCCCTCGTACTTAAAATCGAATTTTTGTCCGGGCTTTAATACTACCTTCATATCGGCTAGTGTCTCATTCATCATTTCGTGAAGGTTAAATTCATGAGGATCGGCGCTTATGCGTCCCTCATCCAGTTTTCCTAAGGAAAGAAAATCCTCCAAAATGTCATTAAGATGTTTTACAGAATCTTTGATCCGGTCAATATGCTTATTCCTTTTTTCCTGGTCATCTTCTTTTGTATATTTGGAGAGTAAAGCTGCCGAAGAAAGTACGGCACTAAGTGGTGTTCTGAATTCATGTGACGCCATGGACACAAAGCGACTTTTTATTTCATTAAGCTGTTTTTCTTTGTCCAGCGCTTCGTGTAGTTCCGTTTGTGATTGTTCCAGTTTTTCCAGGGCCTCTTTGAGAATATGCGTTCGTTCGTCTACCTTCTTTTCAAGTTCAGTATTCAGTTTCCTGATTTCAAATGTTACTTTTTCCAATTCATTTTGTTTTTTCACAAGATTTTGCTCAACTTCTTTTCTTAAGGTAATATCAACAATAAACGCGATAACAAAAAGCTCATCATTTTTTTTGTAATGACTTAGACTTATTTCAACGGGAAATTCCTCGCCATTTTTTTTTAGTGCAAACAGGTCTCGGCCGGCTCCCATCGACCGGTTAGATGGATTTTTATGAAATCCTTCACGCAATGCTTTATGCCCCGGTCTGAAGTTACCAGGGATCAAGGTTTCTACAGGCAAATTCTCTAGTTCAGTTGGACTATAACCAAACATTCTTTCAGCGGCAGGATTGGCAAGTACAATAAGCCCCCGTCCGTTCGTAAGAATAATTCCTTCCGTTGCATTCTCAAAAAGGGATGTCATGTGCTCCAGGTCAAGCATAGTAAATGGCACTTATTTAGCTCTCAAAGTAAACTAATGTTAGGGAAAAAATAAATTCAAATTTGATCGGACGATTGAATGGTTACGTATAGGCAAGTTCGGGTTTATAGATGTTTGTAAAATGCTGCACTGCTTTCACAACTAAATCTATATTTTCTTTTTTTACATCATTGAAATCAGTCAGCATCTTTTTTTTCTCAACCGGGTCTTTTGTAAGTCTTGCACCCATTTTAAGCATGAACCTGTCCCATGCAGAAAGATTTCTCATGATCATTCTGCCCGGCAAATAATAAAACTGGATCTTTCTCAGAATATCTGCAGAAAGAGATGCTTTGTTATAGCTTTCTCTTTTTTCTAGTTGGTTAGTGGGTGAGGCCGCTACCTGGAAGAGAAATATCTTTTTATTCTGCAGTATTTTGAAATTTTTCTTCAGCCAGTTTTTTATTTCAAGCTGGCCGATGTAGACACTTGACCCTAGAATGAAATAATCGTATTTCGATAATTCATCCAACGGGAAACGGTCTGCTGAGGCTACTGACAATTTCAATTCTTGTCCTATCCACATCGCATATTGTTTAGTGGCTCCGTATTTGCCTTTGTAGATTACAAGTCCTTTCATGGTTTTAGTTTTGATAATTGAAGTATTGATTTAAGCAGCTGAGTTGATCAGGGCATGTTGTTTTGCAATTACGACCTCAGGATGTTGCACGATTTCGGCATTCACTGAATTCGAAATAAGGCAATACTTTTTGGCTTTTACCATAGCCACTTTTGCTCTCTCCACGTCAGCATCATTACCGACAAATGCTTTCGGATAAATATGTATATAAGTGAATTTATATTTACCATCTACTAATTCTACCTGGCCCGTGGCAGTGCATTCAAAACCAGTATTCTCAATTTTCATTTTATTTACAAATACCAGGTAGGTGCTCATGAAACAACTTATAATAGAGCTTAAGAATAAATGCTCCGCCGTCCATTCACTCTCTGGTCCACCAAATTCCGGCGATGTTGAGACGAGAAAGGATTTTAGTGAATGCGAACTCACTATTGCATTCATGTCACCGGACCATTGAAGGTCTGTAGTAAATATAACCGGCTTATTATTTTTTAATGGCATATCAGAATCCTTTGAGCAAATCTATTATTTCAACGTATCGTAATTGATGATTTAGATCAAAGAGAAAGATGATTAACGGCAAATACGAAAAGACTATTGTATATTAGTTATCCTGTAATAATTCCTTCTCCATTTGTATTGCCTTGGGAAAAAGGATATTGCTTTCAAGATGGATGTGCTGGACGAGGTCATTATCCAGTTCTTTTAATTTTGCAAATGTTACCTTATGGGCTATACATGCTTTATCCGGTGGAGTATAATTATTCGTGATTGTCCTTAATCGATGCAGGTTTGATCCCGTTGCTTCATGTTCTTTTAGCATGACTTCTTCAATAGGCTTCCGTAGCGTTCGTATTAGGAGCCTTGCATACGATTCACGGTGCTTGTGTGCATGGTGAATTTGTTTTATGTACGGAAAGAATATCTCTTCCTCCTGCTTCATATGCGGTGGAATTTCCTTCATGAAGCGATTAATGATAGTTTCCAGCTCTTCAAGCTCTGAAAATTTCTTGCGGTGTCCGTCCAAAAATTTGGTGACTTGCTCTTTGACTTCATGTAATGCTCTTTTCAGGTAACGATGATGCACATTAAGAATGTAATCAGCCAAAAAATCGATATCCCAGTTATCAAAATCAAGTGCTGCATTGGAACCAGTTTGCCTTACAATCTTGCTAAGTTCTTCTATGATGTCTTCTGTACTCAGATTCTTATTTTGACAAACTATATCCAGCGACCACTTACCACCGCAACAAAAATCTATACCATATTTTCTAAATACATCTGCTGTTCGGTAATCATGAATCACAATATCTGTTACAAAAGAGGAAGGTTCTATAGTATAAATATTTTGATGCATACTGCTAATCCCTAATCACAATCAATATTAAAGAGATAAAAAAAAGTAAAACATGACTTTCATCATCAAAAAAAAATTAAGTTAATCAACGGCGAGACTCTTAAGAAGGTCGCTTTTACTGTCTTTCAGTAGATCTCCAAAAGTGTTTTTGGTAAAAACATCTAAATAGTCCTTTTTTACCTCTTCCATTTCATAATGGAGAGGACAGGGATTTAAACCGTTGCAATATTTTAATTTCAGAACACACATACTAAATTGTTCCATGCCATCTGTAATCTCGACGAGCCGCATTACAGGCATCGCAAGTGTTTCAGCTGAAAGGGAAAATCCGCCGTACGGGCCTTTCGTGGATTTTAAGAGGCCCGCTTTAACCATCTGTTGCATGATCTTTCCCAGGAAATGTTTGGGAACAGCTAATTTCGTTGCGATCTCGTCGATCTGTACTTTTCGATTCTCATCCCGCATGGCTGCTATATATAATATACCCCGCAATGCATATCCAAATGATTTGGACAAAATCATGAAAAAAGTTTTTCAAAATTAATCGGGAAGCCTTCTTTTCAAGGTGATTATAATCATTCCTTTTTTTGACACATATCATGGTAGAACGGTGTGCACACAAATATTTTTGCGAATTAAAAGATGTGTGTATCTTTTGATATTCACTAACAATAAACTCAGATCAAAATGAAACGGAAATCATTATTAGCACTTGCACTTCTTATTTCGGGTTCGTTGTTTTTTGCAGCCTGCAATAGTGAAGAAAAACCGACAGAAGAAACAACAGGTCAGGAGGCGGCGAAGGATCAGCCCGAAACTCATGGCACAGAAATTAAACCAGAGGATGTAACGCTGACAACTCCTTTGAATCAGGAATGGGTAAAAACAGGAAAGAGCACCTATGATCTAAAATGCCAGAGCTGTCATAAGCTAACCGACGAAAGGCTGGTCGGTCCCGGCTGGGCGGGAGTTACGAAAAGACGTGAGCCACATTGGATCATGAATATGATTACGAACGTGGACATGATGCTGGAGACGGATCCGGAAGCGCAAAAATTACTGGAGCAATGTCTTGTTCGAATGCCTAATCAAAATATCACAAAGGACGACGCACGACAGATCCTGGAATTTATGCGATCCAATGATGGGGTTAAATAAAAATATTGCAACTATTCTCTTTATTTAAATAATAACCATATGAAATTTAATTACTTCAAAACCCATGCGGTTTTGATATTGATCTCTGCTTGCCTCGTCTCAATGCAAAGTTGTAAACCCAAGACGGCGCAATCTGCGGCAAGTGGCGATGCCTCAAAGACTTTCGTTGCCCCTGGTAAATACGACGAATTTTATAACGTTGTATCAGGCGGATTCAACGGACAGGTAGCTGTCTATGGTATTCCATCCGGGCGTCTATTCCGTATCATACCTGTGTTCTCCCAATCTCCCGAAAGCGGTTATGGTTTTAGCGAAGAAACAAAGCCGATGTTGAACACTTCTCACGGTTTTGTACCCTGGGATGATCAACATCATATCGCTCTTTCACAAACTAAAGGAGAACATGATGGGCGATGGGCTTTTGCCAATGGTAACAACACCCCACGCATCGCCCGTATTGATCTTACTACATTCCGTACATCGGAAATATTGGAAATACCCAATAGCGCAGGTAATCATGCTTCACCTTTTATTACCGAAAATTCCGAATACATTGTAGCAGCAACCCGCTTCAGCGTGCCGCTCGATGATCAAAATGGCGATGTCCCTATCAATACTTACAAACAGAATTTCAAAGGCTCAATAAGCTTTATATCAGTCAATCCAACCTCGGGAGAAATGAATATCGCGTTCCAGATTCGTACTCCCGGAGTGAACTTTGATCTTTCGCGTGCGGGCAAAGGCAAATCGCACGGTTGGTTTTTCTTCAGTTGTTATAATTCAGAAAGGGCAAACACGCTACTTGAACAGAATTCTGCTAAGAACGACAAAGACTTTGTTATTGCTGTCAACTGGAAGAAAGCTGAAGAATATTTAAAAGCTGGTAGAGCAAAAACGCAATCGGTAAAATATGCCCATAATGTATATGATGAAAATACTCATACTGCCCGTTCGACTATTAGAACAGAAGTAGCAGTATTAGATCCTGCTGACTGTCCGGATATGCTATATGTAATTCCCTGTCCAAAATCACCTCACGGAACAGATGTTGATCCTACCGGTGAATACATAGCGGCTTCAGGTAAATTAGCAGCAAGCATTCCTGTATTCTCTTTTACCAAAATTCAGAAAGCAATTGCTGATAAAGCATTTGATGGCGAGTATGATGGTATTCCAATAATTAAGTACGAGGCAGCCTTGCATGGCGAAGTGGCCAAACCGGGACTTGGGCCTTTACATACTGAATTTGATGGAAAAGGCAACGCCTATACTTCCATGTTTGTTTCTTCTGAAATTGTGAAATGGAGATTAAGTGATCTTCAGGTGCTTGACCGTGTACCTACTTACTATTCTGTTGGTCACTTATCCGTACCTGGCGGACCGACAGCAAAGCCTCACGGTAAGTACATGATCGCTTATAATAAAATTACTAAAGATCGTTATTTGCCAACCGGGCCAGAACTGACGCAAAGCGCACAGTTATATGATATCAGCGGCGAGAAAATGAAATTGATTCTTGACTTTCCCACGACTGGCGAGCCGCACTATGCCGAAGCGTTACCTGCTGCTTTGATACAAAGTAAGCAAAGGAAAATATACAAAATTGAAGAGAACACACATGCCTATGTTTCTAAAGGCGAAGGCCAGACTAAAGTAGAACGGAACGGCAACCAGGTGCATGTATGGATGACGGCTATTCGCTCCCATCTCACACCTGACAATATTGAGGGAGTGAAAGTAGGTGATGAGGTCTATTTCCACATAACAAACCTTGAGCAGGATTGGGACGTGCCGCATGGGTTTGCTATAAAAGGAGCTAATAATGCTGAGATCTTGGTCATGCCCGGCGAAACACAATCACTTAAGTGGGTGGCCGACAGAAGTGGCATATTCCCGTTTTATTGTACAGATTTCTGTTCTGCACTTCACCAGGAGATGTCTGGTTACTTAAGAGTGTCTCCTGCTGGTTCCAATGTTGCATTGCATTTCAGTACGGGTACTAACAAGCCGGCAGTAACCACAGAAGGCACTCCCGTCAAGGATACATTAAAGGCTACAAGCAAACAATAAAAATAAATAAGAAAAAGGCAGGTGCCCCTTGGCCTGCCGTTTTTTTAACCAAACCAAGTTATTGATATGAAAAAAATAGTAAACATCGTATTATCGGTTTCCACGATCATCATTTTTTCCTGTAATGAAACGGGTACAGAAACCGAAAAAACCGCTGGTGTAAATGAAACCGCTGTCGAAACGGGCGGACAAGCTTCGGTAAGGGATGATGTATCCGCGAAAGATGTTGTCAAAATCGCAAATGGTTCTAAGGATCATTCAACGCTTGTAGCAACTTTAAAACAAGCAGACCTTATTAATTCACTGTCCAATGCCGGGCCATTTACAGTTTTTGCTCCTACAAATGCAGCTTTTGATAAAGTTCCAAAGGAGACATTGGATAACCTGATGAAAGACGAAAACAAAGCCCAGTTAAAGGATATTTTGGAATACCATGTATATGTCGGGACTTTAAAAACGGAGATGATGGAGGATGGGCAAACTTTAAATCAGGTAAACGGTGACAATGTTACAATAACAAAAAAGGATGGTAAGGTGATTATAAATAACTCCGCAACGGTGGTTTTATCTATACCTGCAGCAAATGGCATCGTACACGTCATCGATGCGGTGCTGTTGCCTCCTTCCAAATAACATAAACAAAGGACTTTCAGGTTGGCAATCTTTCCGGAAGCTCAACCCTTCCGGATTTTGTTTACTAATAAGGTTTTATGAAAAAGATGAGCAATACTTCCCGGATTATTATAGCGATTGGATCTTTAGCGTTGATCACTATGTTTTTTGTTCCAGCATGGTCCATTTACCTGATTGCTCCACAATATCCGGAAGGGTTATCGATGCAGATCTGGTTAAATAAAATTACCGGGCAGGTCGACATAATCAATGGTTTGAATCACTACATCGGGATGAAGCATATTGAAGCAGAAATGTTTCCGGAGTTCTCTTTTCTTATCTATATTTTAGGGTTCTTTATTTTGTTTGGATTAGCTGTTGCATTTACGGGCAGCCGAAAATTGCTCTTCATTTATCTGGTTCTTTCTGTGATTGGGGGTGTGGCCGCATTGGTGGACTTTTATATTTGGGGCTATAAATATGGACACGACCTGGATCCGGCAGCCGCCATCAAGGTTCCTGGTTTGTCTTATCAACCACCTCTTATCGGTCACAAAAAACTGCTGAACTTTGATTCCTATTCTTATCCCGATACGGGAGGGTGGGTGGTAGTAGGGGTAACCGCCCTGTTTTTTATTATCTGGTTTGTGGAATGGCGGAAAACCAAAAAACAAAAACAAATGGCACACGCTAATACCAAGCTTTCGGCAACCGTTGCATTCATTACTTGCCTTCTTATGGGATGTAATCCAAAAGCCGAAAAAATTAATTTAGGAAAAGATCAATGTGCAGAATGTAAAATGACCATTGTGGATCCAAGATTCGGAGCCGAGATCGTAACTAAAAAAGGAAAGGTATACAAGTTTGATGACACACATTGCATAGCTGTATTTTTAGAACGCCGCGGTGTGGAACTAAGTAATATTCACCAAACGTTATTTGTTCAGTATAATGCTCCCGGTGAATTTGTAAAAGTAAAGTCGGCAGAATTTGTCGTAAGCAGCCAGTTCAAAAGTCCGATGGGCGGAAATGCTGCCGCATTTAAAAACGCAGCAGAAGCCAGGAAGAAATCTGCGGAGATAGAAGGAAGCCGGGTTACCAATTGGGCTACCCTCTATAATATCCTGATCAAGTGAAAAACTTATTGACCATATTGTTCCTTTTTGTTACAGGCAACGTATTTGCTAATAAAATCGTAGTTGGAAAAGATAAAGCTATCAGCACGTTACGCCAGGGGATTAACAAGGCACAAGATGGAGATACCATTTTGTTGAACAAAGGGATATACAAGGAGGGTACGCTTGTAATCGATAAGGCAGTTTATTTAATTGGGATTGATCACCCGGTGCTGGATGGTGAAAACAAAAATGAAATCCTTACGCTCACAGGGAAGAATATTGTGATCCGCGGCATCCATTTTGCCAACGCGGGTTATTCGGCAATGAATGATTACGCCGCTTTGAAAATAATTGATGCGACCAATATTCTCATTGAAAACAATAGTATCGTTAATACTTCGTTCGGAATTCATTTGGCTAACACGATTAATTCTGTCGTCCGGAATAATACGATCAAAGGGAACAACAAATCGGAGCATTCCTCAGGCAATGGCATACACCTTTGGAAGTGTTCAAACATGCAGATCGAAAATAATTTGATCGAAGGCCACCGTGATGGGATCTATTTTGAATTTGTTACCCAATCATCCATCCAAAAAAATTTAAGTGAGAACAATATCCGCTACGGACTGCATTTCATGTTTTCGCACGACAACTCTTATCTTGCCAACACCTTTAGAAATAACGGGGCAGGGGTAGCGGTGATGTACACTAAAAATGTGCGGATGGAAAACAATGTATTTGAAAAAAACTGGGGACCCAGTGCATACGGCATTTTGTTAAAAGACATTTCAAACAGTTACATCAAAAACAATAAGTTCATTCAAAATACAGTAGCCATACACATGGAAGGCAGCAGCCGGATAGAAATTGAACAAAATATTTTTAAAGAGAACGGCTGGGCTATTAAGGTACAGGCAAGTTGCGACGATAATAAATTTTTTCAGAACAATTTCTTTGGTAACAGTTTTGACGTAGCGACAAACGGCTCGTTGGTGCTGAATAAATTTTATAAAAATTATTGGGATAAGTATGAGGGTTATGACAGGAACCGGGATGGAGTAGGCGATGTTCCTTATCATCCTGTAAGTATGTACTCCATGATCGTCGAGCAAAACCCAAATTCATTGATATTATTGAGAAGCTTTATGGTCTCATTGCTTGATAAAGCGGAAAAGGCCATCCCTAGTCTTGCTTCCGAAAATCTTACTGATGATAAGCCAATGATAAAACCCAATAAGTTATGATCAGGATAGAGCATATAAATAAAAAATTTAAAAAGCTGACGGCACTCAAGGATATTACTGCGCAATTTGAAAAAGGACAGGTGATCTCGCTGATTGGGCCGAACGGGTCTGGTAAAACAACATTGATAAAAGCCATACTTGGTATGGTAAAAGCTGATAGTGGACAAATATTTTTCAGTGACGAACTGATCAATGGAGATCCTTCTTATCGTTCTCAAATCGGGTATATGCCCCAGATTGGCCGTTATCCTGATAATATGAAAGTAGGACAGCTTTTTAGAATGTTGAGGAATATTCGAAATGTAACTGCCGATAATCTTGATAAAGAATTGATCAACAAATTCGGGCTAAAAGAAATTTTTGAAAAACCGATGCGGACCTTGTCGGGTGGTACACGACAAAAGGTGAGCGCTGCTCTTGCGTTTCTTTTTGATCCAGATGTATTGATACTGGATGAACCGACCGCCGGCCTTGATCCGTTGTCCTCGGAGATTTTAAAGGAAAAAATCCTGAAAGAAAAAAATAAAAATAAGCTCATCCTGATCACGTCACATATTTTAAGCGACCTGGATGAACTAACAACTCATATCATGTATCTGCAGGAAGGGAGTATGGAATTTTTTAAAGCGATTGAACAGCTACGGGAGGAAACAGGCGAATTGAAACTTGGTAAAGCGATTGCAAGGATTATGAAAGGAGAAAAATTCAATAGTGCATGGATCGACAGGATGTTTGAAATAAAAAATGAAAAGAGAATTTATTGAGTAAACTAAGAAATGGCGATGATTTATGCTTAAGCTATCAAAATATGTTCTTTACGATATTGTAAGAAGCAAAGTAATTCTTGCATACACTGCATTTCTTTTTCTTGTTTCCTTCAGTCTCTTCAATATGGAAGAGAATAGCAGTAAGGCCATCCTGAGTTTATTAAACATTATCCTTATAGTGGTGCCCCTGATCAGTATGATATTCACAACTATTCATTATTATAATTCGTATGAGTTTATCGAATTGATGCTTTCCCAGCCGATGAGCCGACGTAAAATTTTACTGAGCGAATATGCTGGTGTAGGGCTTTCACTCCTGAGTAGTTTCCTGATTGGTGTGGGAGTTCCTGTATTGTTTTTTTCACCCGATAGTATTGGGTTCTCACTTTTGTTTACGGGATGTTCTCTAACGCTTGTGTTTACATCACTGGCCTTCCTTACTTCAGTAATGGCAAGAGATAAAGCAAGAGGCATTGGTTTCGCTTTATTGCTTTGGTTTTATTTTGCATTGATCTATGATGGGCTGATACTTTTAATTCTTTTCAATTTCAGCGATTACCCTCTTGAAAAGATCACACTTGTCCTTTCTGCTCTGAATCCGATTGATCTTGGCCGTATTTCAATCATGCTCAAAATGGATGTTAGTGCATTAATGGGGTATACTGGTGCCCTGTACAAAGATTTTTTTGGCAGCGGCGCAGGTACTCTTTTTACAGCCGGCATCATGCTACTCTGGATCGTCATTCCACTTTGGTTGGCGTTACGGGTTTTTAAAAGAAAAGATTTATAGATATTCTGATCCGGATGAAACTTCCCTTTACCATCGAACAATTTCTCGATGTATTCCGGCAATACAATATCGCCGTTTGGCCAGTACAGGTATTTTTTATACTGCTTGCTCTTGTTGCCGTCTATTTTTCAATCCGAAGTAAAACTTATTCGAATAAAGCAATTGTGTGCATACTGGCTTTATTCTGGTTATGGATGGGTATCATCTATCACCTTGTATTTTTTTCCCGGATCAATAAGGCGGCTACGGTGTTTGGGACTTTGTTTATAATGCAGGCAATTATTTTTTTATATTTCGGATTCATAAAAAATCATCTACGCTTCAGACTGACAACCGATACGTACGGAATACTGGGAATTATTCTTATTGTATATGCACTTTTGATCTATCCGCTGTTGGGTTATTGGTGGGACCACATATATCCGGCTTCTCCCACTTTTGGATTACCCTGTCCCACAACTATTTTTACTTTTGGCATTTTACTGTTTTCTGTTTCAAAAATATCAATCTGGGTTATCGTTATCCCTTTTCTCTGGTCGTTAATTGGGTTCAGCGCTGCATTTTCACTTGGTATGAAAGAAGATACCGGCCTTTTAGTTGCCGGGTTTTTATCAATTGCAATGATACTTTACAAAAACAAATCATTTAAAACAAGCCTGTAACAAGTAATCGGGGAGGTTTGCCCGAAATCATACCATTTATTGATACCTGTCATTTCCACTTGTTAGTATCAAAACTAAATTACAGTTGTTAACTCCGACGATATTGATCATAATAATTATACCCATATGCGTCTTATCCAAAAATATCTTCCATATCCCCGTCACACGGAAGTTCACAGGATTTTTGTAACAGCAAAGCCGGCGAAAGCATGGGAAACAATCCGGCATTTTGACATGGGCCAAGTGCCCTGGATTAGATTGTTGTTCGACATCCGCACCTTACCTGATCAATTACGAGGAAAACTAAGAGAGCGCGACAGAAGAATTGGTGTGGACCAGATAACAAACAGTGGAACGGGTTTCTTTGTTGCCGAAGAAATTCCCGGTAGCGAGGTGGTGGTCGCTTCTGTTGGAAAATTCTGGCATCTGAATATTCCCTTTACCCATGTTACTCCTGAAAAATTTAGGAATTTCAATACGCCGGGTTATGGAAAGTTATCATGGAGCATATTGGTTGAACCTTATGAAGAAGGTAGTGTTATTACTTTGGAATTAAGAACAACTGCAACAGATGAAAACAGCTGGAAAAAGTTGAAACGTTATTACAGTATCATCGGTGTTGCTTCACAATTGATCCGAAGCACAATGATGCACCAGACAGAAGTTTTATTAGGAAAATTTAAAAGGCCGGATGACGATGAAAGGACATTTCCAGGTGATGAACGACTGCAAAATTGCAAGTATCAGTCAACCCATTCTATCGATATTGAAGCACCACCCTCACTTGTGTGGCGCTACTTAATGCAGTTGGGTTGTGATCGTGCCGGATGGTATAGTATCGATGCGCTGGATAATGATGGCAAACCAAGTATCGATCATATTGTTGAAGGATGGGAAATAAGAAAACCGGGTGACAAATTATGGGCGACACCTAAAGGCGACAGTTTTTTTGATGTATATGAAATGGAGGAAGAAAAACACTTCATACTTGGCGGTGAATCGCAACGTTTAGGAGAACCTTTTTCATCTACCTGGGCATTTATACTTGAACCTGTCGGCAGTGACTGTACGCACCTCGTTACCAGAGCAAGAATGAAATCTCAACCTCCCGTCAAAGAATGGTTGTTAGGAACTTTATGGATGCCGCCAATTCATGCAGTGATGCAGAAAACGCAACTCAAACATTTAAAAAGCATTTGTGAAAGAGATGCGCAACTGAGAACAAGTAAATCTTTGGTTTATGAACAGTCTTGAACAATATCTAGTTCCTTATCTGATTTCTCAATTGGTCAGTGTCATATTTCTTATTGTGGCATGGAAAAGGACAAAATGGGCAAGAGTGTTATTCGCGTTGCTTTTTTTCTGGGCAGCTGGCACCAACATGTATATAGGTATTACTAAACCCGACACTTACCAGCTTTATGCTGACCTGGCTATACCGGTATATAGCGATTTTATCAATGGGTGGTTCAGTCGTCATAATCATATTGTAATTCCACTGATCGCCATTGGACAATTTCTGATTGCATTCGGCATGTTGTTGCGAGGTTGGTGGATCACAGCCGTCTGTCTTGGAGCGATTATTTTCCTGCTAAGCATTGCGCCGCTCATGGTCGGAGCAGCATTCCCATTTTCAATTACAGTGTCGATTGCTGCCTGGTTGATCCTGTTAAATGATGATAAAAGCTTTATCTGGCAAAAACGGCAGAATCACCTGTCAATTTCAAAAAGGATTCCGGTGTCTGATAACAATTAGGTCGGGAAATGATTATTGTCAGTAAGATCATAACGAGGTATAGCCAATTTTGTCTGAAAATAAATTATTATGAATAGACCTCTGGCCTCTCTTTCGCTGGCACAGATAGTGAACAGCAATCACAAGGCTGCTTCTGTATTCGAAAAATATCATTTGGATTTTTGTTGTAAAGGGAAACGTTCCCTCGAACAAGCCTGCACAGAACAGCAACTTGAGGTATCGCAGATAAGCGGGGAGCTTGAAAATATTTTTGGAAACGAAAGCAACACGGGCGTAATCGATTTTGATAAAATGAGTCTGGCACAGCTTTCCGATTATATTGTTCAAACCCATCATGCGTATGTGAAGAATGAAATGCCCCAGATATATGCTTATTTGCAAAAAGTATCTTCCAAGCACGGTGAAAGACATGCCGACCTTTATAAAATACTTGAAACGTTTGCAGCAGTCAAAGAAGAAATGGAAGGCCACATGAAGAAAGAGGAGGTGATTCTATTTCCAAGAATAAAAGAATTGGAAAAAATGGCGGATAACGAAACTGCAATCCTACAACTAAACATTACTTACCTCCAGTCACCGATTACTGTAATGGAGCAAGAGCATGATCACGCAGGCACACTGTTGAATGATATAAGAATTCTTTCTAATGATTATACTCCGCCGCCGGATGCTTGTACTACCTATCGTTTGTGTTTTGCTGCACTGAAAGCCTTTGAGCTGGATCTTCATCAGCATGTACATCTTGAGAATAATATTTTGTTTCCTAGAGCAATCCAGCTGTTTAAACAATTGCAGACGGAAGTTCTAAATTAGAATCCCGCGATTGATTTTCTCGATTGCTTGTATCCAGTAGCCGTTTCCATCATTTGGAGCGGCTATTTTGTTCTGAGGAGTATCAATGTGACGGATGATAAACGTCATAACTATAAAAACTCGCACCGGCTAATTTTGACCTCTCAAGGACACTATACACAGTTCTTATGCTATAAAGGGTAAAATCTCTTTCCCATCACAGGATGGGCAATCGTTGGTTTTCGTTTCAATTACACAGCCCCCTGACTCATCAGGGGGCTTCGGTTTTGATATAAGTCAGACTTGTCGCTGAGGCGGCTCAGGTTTAAAAGATATCAATGTCTCAATCTTTGTAAACATTAAAAAATTAGAATTGGAAGATAGCTGGGTACAAGAAGCGAAACCTCCTTTAGGCAAAAAGACTACTACTACATGTTACCATTGCGGGGAAACCTGCGATGCTACCATTCACACCGATAACAAATATTTCTGTTGCGACGGATGCAAATTCGTTTTCCAGCTTTTGCAGGACAACGGGCTTTGTGCTTATTATGAACTAAGTGAAAAGCCAGGAATTAAAATAAAAGGCAAATTCAGTTCACAACGTTTTGCTTATTTAGAGAATGAAGAAATAAAAGGGAAATTACTTCGTTTTGCCGATCACAGCCAGTGTCATGTCAATTTTTATCTGCCACAAATCCATTGTGCGTCCTGCATTTGGTTGCTGGAAAATCTACATACGATCGACCAGGGGATTTTTTTCTCTAAAACGAATTTTCAGCGAAAGGAAATCTTTATTGCCTTTGATCCGGCGAAAATTTCGTTGAGAAAAGTTGTCGAGCTGCTTGCGTTCATTGGGTATGAACCTTATATAAGTCTAAATGAGGGCGGAACAAAACATCATAAAAAGGTAAATCATAAAAGGATTTTCAAGATCGGCGTTGCAGGATTTTGCTTAAGCAATATCATGATGCTGAGCTTCCCTGAATATTTTTCGTCGGGCAATATTGGCCAGGCCGATCTGCAGAAAGTTTTTAGTTATTTGAAGCTTGCTTTATCGATACCGGTATTTTTTTACAGTGCCAGTGAGTTTTTTACGTCCGCATGGAAAGGCATTCGCCAGAAATGGCTGAATATCGATGCGCCAATTGCATTGGCAATTCTTGTTACGTTCAGCAGAAGTGTATATGAAATCTTAAGCGGTACAGGCGCGGGCTATCTTGACTCAATGACCGGTATTGTTTTCTTTATGCTTGTTGGTCGTTGGTTCCAGGATAAAACATACGATAGCTTTTCATTCGATCGTGATTATAAATCCTATTTTCCGCTGGGGGTTACGTTACTGAAAAATGGAAAGGAAGAAACTTCGACGATCAGTGCTTTAAAAAAGGGCGACCAGATACTGGTTCGTCAAAATGAAATGATCCCTGCAGATGCGGTTATTTTAGATGGTGAGGGATATATTGATTACAGCTTTGTTTCGGGTGAAAACAACCCGTTATTAAAAAGAAGAACTGAGTTAGTTTATGCAGGTGGTAAACAACTGGGAGAAACAATCACGATGGAAATTGTAAATCCTGTTGATCAAAGTTATATCACTCAGCTTTGGAACAACGATGTTTTTACCAGGCAGAAGAATAAGGACAAATCTTTTATTCATCCTTGGAGTCGCTATTTCACTCTTACCCTTTTTATCATTGCCGGCTGCGCGGCATTATATTGGTCATTATATGATCCATCTAAGATCTGGCTTTCAGTTACCGCGTCACTAATCGTTGCCTGTCCATGTTCATTGCTTCTTTCGGCAACTTTTACTTTTGGCAATATGCTCCGTCATTTTGGTAAAAATAAATTTTACCTGAAAAATTCTTCGGTGATCGAAGCGCTGTCCCGTATTAACACAATAGTTTTTGATAAAACTGGAACGCTGACTCATTCATCACAGGCAAATGTATTTTATGAAGGAGAAAAATTGCCGGATGAGGAGATCAATATGATCTATTCATTGGTGAAAGAATCTGTTCATCCTTTAAGCAGGATCATAAAACAGTACTTAATGCTTACTTATTCTGTTCAGCCGCTGCAAGCGATAAATTTTAAAGAAATAGCCGGGAAGGGAATAATGGGATCGATTAACAGCCGGCAGGTAAAACTTGGCTCAAGACAGTTTATTGATCGCCATCATGCGTCGTCATCCCTTTCACGGAGCGGCGAAGTATATCTTTCTATAAGCGGATTTAAAAAAGGGGTATTTAGAATAAGCAATCAATATCGTGATGGAGTTCCTGAAATGATCACGTATCTCTTAGCAAAGAAATATAATCTTCAGGTTCTTTCCGGAGATAATGATGCAGAGAAGAGTAAACTCGAATCGTTTTTTGGTAAACGAGCCTCCATTCACTTTCATCAATCGCCTCAAGAGAAATTGAATTTTATCAAGGAATTAAAGACAAAGAACTCAAAAGCAAAAGTGTTGATGCTTGGCGACGGGTTAAATGATGCCGGTGCGTTAAAGCAAAGTGATGTTGGGGTAGCGGTAAGTGAGAACACCAGTCAATTCACTCCCGCATGCGACGCCATTCTGGACAGTAACGAAGTAAGTAAACTCCATCGGTTCATTGAGTATGCGAGATCAGGAAGAACTGTGATAACATGGAGCTTTATTCTTTCAATATTGTACAATATCGTCGGGTTAAGCTTTGCAGTGCAGGGATCACTATCCCCCCTGATTGCGGCCATTTTAATGCCTGTAAGTTCGATCAGCATCGTAACATTCGTAACATTAGCAACCTCATTTTCCGCGAAAAGAAAAGGGCTTTAGCTAATTGATAATGCTCATGAAAATGGCTGACAATCGTCATAACCAACCGGAAAATTGAAAAATACATTTGCCTCCTAAATATAACCCAGCGATGAGCGTTTTAATTCTCCTTATTGCATTTAGTATTCTTATCGCCGGTGGATTCCTGGTTGCCTTTATCTGGTCAGTTAGAAAAGGGCAATATGATGATGATTATACACCATCAGTGAGAATGTTATTTGATGATAAGCCTGTTGCAGAAAAAACTTCTCCGTCAATATCAAAACCAAAATAAAATTCATGCAAGCACTGGAAAAATTTCAGTATGACAATAAGATCGTTCGCAATTTCGCCTATGCCACAATTATTTGGGGTGTTGTCGGCATGTTGGCAGGTCTTTGGGTGGCATTGCTCATGGTATTTCCTCAATGGAACATGACTGGTACTGCCGGTAAAGAAACTATCGGTCTCACCTTCGGACGACTTCGTCCATTACATACCAATGCGGTCATATTTGCCTTTGTGGGTAACGGCATCTTTATGGGCTATTACTATTCGCTTCAACGGTTATTAAAAACCAGGATGGCAAGCGATATGCTTAGCAAAATTCATTTCTGGGGCTGGCAATTAATTATTGTTGCTGCTGCGATTACTTTGCCCCTCGGAATGACAACCGGAAAAGAATATGCAGAGCTTGAATGGCCAATTGATATTGCAATCACCATCATTTGGGTTGTGTTTGGTTGGAACATGTTTGCAACAATTTTGAAAAGAAGAGAAAGGCATTTATATGTCGCTATCTGGTTTTATATAGCAACTTTTGTTACCGTCGCGGTATTACATATTGTAAATTCATTTGAGTTCCCGGTTAGTGTATTTCATAGTTATTCGTGGTATGCAGGTGTTCAGGATGCACTGGTGCAATGGTGGTATGGGCATAATGCTGTTGCCTTCTTTCTTACTACACCCTATCTCGGCCTGATGTATTATTTTATGCCAAAAGCTGCAAACAGGCCTGTGTTTTCGTACAAGCTTTCCATCATTCACTTTTGGGCATTGATATTCCTGTATATCTGGGCTGGCCCGCACCATTTGTTATATACCTCGCTTCCTAACTGGGCGCAATCATTAGGGATTGTTTTCTCATTCACACTTATTTTCCCAAGCTGGGGTGGTATGATCAATGGCTTACTTACACTTCGTGGCGCATGGGATAAAGTAAGGGAAGATGTGGTCTTAAAATTTATGGTGGTGGCTGTTACTGCTTATGGTATGGCAACCTTCGAGGGCCCGATGCTTTCATTGAAAACTGTAAATGCAATCAGCCACTTTACTGACTGGACGATTGCGCACGTACATGTAGGTGGCTTGGGCTGGAATGGTATGTTGACATTTGGTATTCTTTATTGGCTGATTCCAAGGATTTTTAGAACAGAGCTTTTTTCAAAACGTCTTGCCGGCTTCCATTTCTGGATCGCAACGCTTGGAATTATTTTTTACGCAGTACCAATGTATTGGGCAGGTTTTCAACAAGCGTCTATGTGGAAGCAATTTACAGATGCAGGTCAACTGAAATACCAGTTTATTGAAACAGTCACTTACATGAAACCTTTCTATGCGGTTCGTGCTTTTGGCGGCATACTATTTCTGACTGGCGCCATACTTATGATGTATAATTTATTTATGACTGTTGCAAAAGGTAAACTTGTTGCAAACGAGGATGCAGAGGCGCCGGCGTTGGAAAAGAATTATACGCAGCATGTTGGTGAGCACTGGCATCGGCGGGTCGAGCGAAAACCCATTCCTTTTCTCATTGCTACTTTGATCGTAATTCTTATTGGAGGCATCATCGAATTGGTCCCGACATTTCTTATTAAATCCAATGTGCCGACAATAGCCAGTGTAACACCTTATACACCACTTGAGTTACAGGGAAGGGATATCTACAGGAGGGAGGGCTGTTATACTTGTCACTCGCAAATGATACGACCATTCCGGTCTGAGACAGAACGCTATGGCGAGTACTCCAAAGCAGGCGAGTTTGTTTATGATCATCCATTCCAGTGGGGATCAAAAAGAACGGGGCCGGATTTGGCAAGAGAAGGAACAATGAATTTAAAAAAATCTGATTCATGGCATTTTAATCACATGGATGATCCGCAGGCCATATCGCCAGGCACAATTATGCCCGCTTACTCATTTATGCTGGACAAAGAATTGGATACGGCCAGCACTTCCGCGAAGATCAAAGCAATGCGTACGATCGGAGTTCCGTATAAAGAAGGATATGAGTATATCGCAAACGAGGACCTGGTGCGTCAAGCGGCAAAAATCCAGAACAATTTATTGAAAGATAGCATACGCGTAAAGCCAAATGCAGAGATACTGGCGGTGATCGCCTACCTGCAAAGACTGGGAACTGATACTGAAAAAACCAAATCCGATAGCGATCGGATCGTTGAAAATAAAAATTAAGATATGTTCAAGTTTGTAAAACAATATGCAGAATCAATTGATGGGATCAATATTTATCCCATGATATCACTGGTTATTTTCTTTTTGTTTTTTGTAGTGTTGCTTTATTACGTGAAGAAAATGGATAAATCAAAAGCGAATGAGATAAGCAGAATTCCGCTTGATAATGAGGAACATTTGCCGGCAACGTGTACAACAAATAATTTAAAACGGGTTTAGACTATGAGAAAGCATTTTATATCACGATTTTTTTTTATGGCAGGGGCTATGATCTTATTCAATGCACCCGCAAACGCAAAGGGGTTAGTTGGTTTAACCGGAGGCATGGAATACTTTCTTTATAGCGTTATTGCTTTTGTTGTGATCGCATTTACATTGACCATTTATTTATTAACGCTAAAAAACAAATATCAAAAAGTAGCGGACCTAAAATCAGGCACGGTGCATCGCCAGTCCGGCTTAAGAAAATGGTGGAGTGAACTGGATAAAAAAGTCTTTACTAAAGCAGCCCCGATAGAAAGAGAGGCAGATGTTCTTTTGGATCATGATTATGATGGCATCAAAGAACTCGATAATGCATTACCACCGTGGTGGAAATGGGGTTTTTATTTTACAATTATTGTAGCTGTTATTTATATGTTTCGTTTTCATGTTATAAAAACAGGACCAACACCACTAGAGGAATATGATAAAGAAATGAGGATAGCCGCAGCAAAAATGGAAGAGTTCAGGAAGAATAACAAAGAGACTTTTGATGAAAAAACGGTAACGCTGGCAGATGAAAAAGGAATTGCAGAAGGCAGGAAGATCTTTAGCGGCACCTGTTTACCATGTCATGGCGGCAATGGTGAAGGCAATGCAGTTGGTCCAAACCTTACCGATAAGTATTGGCTGCATGGCGGTTCGCTTGGTGATGTTTTCAAAACAATTACTGTTGGGGTGCCCGATAAAGGAATGCAGGCATGGGGTAGAACATTTTCACCTGCAGATATAAGAAACATCTCAAGTTTTATTTTGTCGTTGCAGGGGAGCAACCCTGCTAATGCAAAGGCGCCGCAGGGGAATTTGTATGAGGCAACAATGCCTGCTGATACATCGGTAAAAAAGACACCGCTGTAAAAAAAGAATCTCTACAAACCAAAACTACCAAGTAATTAAATCTTTGATCGTGACAAAAATTGAATCATGGAAGAAAGAGATTTTTCGGAGATAGTGGAGGAAAAAAAGGAATTCCTTGATCAAAGCTTCCGTGATTCAGTTGCGACAATCGATAAACAGGGTAAGCGGAATTATATTTTTCCTAAAAAACCCAAAGGAAAATTTTATAATCTCCGAACCGTTGCTTCCATAATTTATCTTATTTTTTTCTTTGCACTTCCATTTGTAAAAATAGATGAAGAGCCGCTGTTTCTTTTCAATGTGATACAGCGTAAGTTTATTTTTTTCGGACAGGTATTCTGGCCGCAGGATTTTTTCATTTTCGCTATCGGCCTGCTTACATTCATGGTGTTCATCATATTTTTCACTGTAGTATTTGGAAGAGTTTTTTGCGGTTGGGCCTGCCCGCAAACCATTTTTATGGAAATGGTGTTTAGAAGAATTGAATATTGGCTGGATGGCAACATGACCGAACAGCGAAGGTTGAAAGATATGCCATGGAATGTCTATAAGATTCGTAAACGGATAACCAAGATGGCCGTTTTTTATTTTATCTCTTTCCTCATTGCCAATTTTTTTCTTGCTTATATAATCGGGATGGACGAAGTACTGGCAATGGTCAAAGAAGGTGTGGCGGCCAACCCGGTTACGTTTATTTCCCTGCTTGTTTTTTCCGCTGTATTCTTTTTTGTGTATTACTGGTTTCGTGAGCAGGTCTGCATCGTTGTTTGTCCTTATGGAAGATTGCAGGGTGTATTGCTTGATAAAAAATCAATCGTCGTTGCCTACGATTATGTAAGAGGAGAGCCGAGAGGAAAAATTAAGAAAGAAAAGGCGGGAGTATGGGATACGGGGGATTGTGTTGATTGCTCGGCATGTGTGAGGGTATGTCCGACGGGGATTGATATCAGGAATGGTACACAACTGGAATGTGTAAACTGTACAGCTTGTATTGATGCATGTAACGCAATAATGGATAAAGTGAGTCGTCCCCGCGGCCTGATCCGTTATGAATCGGAAGAAAATATTGCGCACAGTAAAAAGACAAAATTCAACTGGCGGATTGCTGCTTACTCTTTCGTACTGCTGCTATTGACATCAGCACTTGTCGTAATGCTGCTCACCCGTGATGATGTGGATGCAAGAATACTGAGAACAGCAGGGCAAATGTTTCAGACCCTGCCGGATGGACGGGTCAGCAATTTGTATAATATAAAGTTGGTGAACAAAACAAGAAAGGAAATACCTGTGACGATGAAGTTGGAAAATATGAAAGGCGAGATAACGGTGGTTCAAAAAGATTTGATCGTACCCAAAGAGTCTTATTTCCAAACCTCTTTCTTTGTAAAAATAGAAAGACAGTTAATAGAAAAACGAAAAACACCAATTGAGCTTGGTGTTTACCAGGGCGATAAAAAAATAGAAACAATTAAAACAACATTTCTCGGACCGGGCTATTAAAAAATAATTTATGAAATTATCGTGGGGTTATAAAATTGCATTCGTTTATATAGTATTTGTTGCAGGCATGGGATTTCTTGTTTTTAAAGCAAGCAGCGAGAAGTTTGACCTTGTCACCAAAGACTATTACGACCAGGAATTGAAGTATCAAGAGGTGATCGATCAGGCTGCGAATACGGCAAAACTTTCAACATCGCTTATTGTAGAAAAATATGCATCTGAGTTAAGTATAAGCTTTCCAGCGGAAATGAGGAATAAGGAAAAGATAATTGATTTTTATCTCTACTATCCGGCGGATGCTAAAAGAGATTTCAGAAAATCAATCAACATAAATGAAAATGAATTTACACAACCCTTGCCTGCAGCAATGAAAGGCAAGTATGAACTCAAGTTATCATGGGAGGTTGATGGGGTCAAATATTATTTCGAGAAAAAGTTATTTTTTTAAAATGCCGATCAGTACTGAATTGATAGGATCAGCTTTTGTAATGGGATTCGCAGGAAGTCTGCATTGCGTTGGTATGTGCGGACCATTAGCATTATCATTGCCCGCGTCACAGAAAAGCGGTCTTTCACGTATTTCCGGAGGGTTAATCTATAACAGTGGTCGTATTTTTTCTTATGCCGGCATGGGTTTACTGTTTGGTTCACTTGGCAATTTGATGATTGCAGCAAGATGGCAAAGTGGCTTATCGATAGCTTTGGGAACGGTCATTCTGCTGTATCTTCTTTTTCCAAAAAAATATTTTCATTTTTCTACAGTCACAATATTGAGTAAACCATTTGGGTTGTTGCGGCAGCAACTTGGTAGATTATTTCAGTCGAAAAAACTCAGCTCGTCATTTTATATTGGCGTACTGAACGGTTTTCTTCCCTGCGGTCTTGTTTATCTGGCGCTAACTTCATCGATTATTTTATCCAGCCCGCTTGATGGCGGTATGTTCATGTTGTTTTTTGGCTTGGGTACATTTCCGATGATGTTTGCAACAGTATTAATGGGAAATTATCTAAATCAATCTATTCGTCAGAAGATCCACAAGGCTGTTCCTGCACTGCTTTTTTTTATGGCCGTGTTATTAATCCTTCGTGGAATGAATCTGGGAATTCCTTTTGTTAGCCCTGAGTTTGACAATGCGCATCACGATGTTGTAATTCCGTGCCGATGAATTTTCAAGGTTGCTGTCCGAAAGCAGCGGAAAATAATCCTTTAACAAGTTTCCCATTTTAACCAGGCTCGCGTAAATGCTCAGATGAACACTTCGCTTCGCTCAGCGCAGGCTGTGCGTCCCAACGAGGCTTAATAAAACTCATACGGCAAGGCCCATAATTTTCCACATATTAACAAAATGCCAGCAACGACAAATACGTTATAGTCATCCTGATTATATTTGTCGCTAATCAAACCCTTTAAATGAGCATTCCTAAAGGAAAACTTATTGCAATCGGTGGTGCTGAAGATAAAGGCACCGATCTTGAAGCCGGGGAAGTCTTTCGCAGTAATCTTAATTTTTTTGAGCTTGGCATCTTACGCCGCGTGGTACAGGAAGCTGGTGGTCCCAACGCAAGAATTGAGATCATCACTACCGCTTCTACTATTCCAATGGAGGTAGGGGAGAATTACCGGAACGCATTTGGAAAGATCGGTTGCATGAATGTTGACATAATGCATGTTCGTACCAGGCAGGATACGCTGAATAAAGAGTACCTCGAACGAATAAAAAACTGCGATGCGGTTATGTTCAGCGGGGGAAATCAATTACGGTTAAGCGTTACAGATGGAGGTACAGAGTTTCTTGCGATCATGAAGCGGCGTTATATGACCGAGGCCTTTGTGATTGCCGGAACATCAGCGGGTGCAATGGCGATGAGTAAAACAATGATCTACGAAGGGAATGCGACAAGGGCCCATTTAAAAGGCGAAGTAAAGATCACTACGGGGCTTGGATTTATTGATCCGGTAATTATCGATTCTCATTTTGAAAAACGGGGGAGGTTTGGAAGGCTGGCGCAGGCGGTTGCTACTAACCCCAGTTGTATTGGAATTGGGCTTGGTGAAGATACCGGCATGTTAATTACAGGAGGAGATAAGATGGAAGCAATCGGCAGCGGACTGGTTGTGATTATTGATGGCCATGACATATTGCACAACAATATTGGTGATATTCCGGATGGGAACCCGATCTCGATCGAAAACTTGAAAGTTCATTTTTGTGAGAAAGGGAATGGGTACATTATCAGTGAAAGAAAATTTTTAATGGAAGCAAGTGATGGTGCAGTTATTAAGAAGAGTGTAGATGTTGAGTGATCCTTTTAGGTTTGCAGCAGTCAGCATCGGCCAACGGCGGATGCTTTTTTGTTTTAAATTGTGTCAAATGTATTTTCATGAAGGTTCTTTTCTTTTCAATAATTGTTATGCTAATAACATCTTTTGTTTCTCAAAAGAAGACTAGAGTTGTTTTCTTTGGTGATTCAATAACACAGGCAGGTGTAAATGCGGGTGGTTACATCATGAAGATTGACAGCATGTGTAAAGGAGAAGGGAAGGCCGATCGTTATGAATTTATTGGTGCAGGAATTGGCGGCAATAAAGTATATGATCTGTATTTACGAATCGAAAACGATGTGCTTGCCAAGGATCCCGATGTGGTTGTGATTTACATTGGTGTGAATGATGTTTGGCACAAATCTTCTTCGGGCACAGGCACCGATGCGGATAAGTTTGAAAAATTCTACCAGGCAATCATTGATAAATTAAAAGCAAAAAACAGTAAGATAATTCTGTGCACCCCGGCAGCGATAGGGGAGAAGACGGATTTCAGTAACCCGCAGGATGGTGATATGAATGAATATAGTAATATCATCAGGCGAATTGCCAAAAAGAATGAACTCCGAATCGTTGATCTGAGAAAAGCATTCCTTGATTACAATCTCAAAAATAACTCAGACAATAAGGATCGTGGTATTCTAACTACTGATAGAGTTCATCTAAATGCGAAAGGCAATCAATTAGTGGCAGAGGAAATGTGGAAAGTGCTTAAAAATTTATAGCAATCCTTTGTCGGATTCCCATTTTCTTGAAGATCTGCCTTCATTCGAGATGATCGTATAATTATTTTCGTCGGCCCATTTCAAAACTTTTTTTCGCAACAGCTTTGGATAAAAATGTGTAGTAACATTTTTTGTGTTTGAATATTCTTTAAATAAACCGATTTTACTCAATACGTCATAGCTGGCTGCCGCACATCGCATTCCAAAGATTGCATAGTCATAAGGAGTCTGCGCGGCAACCGAATCAAATAGTTCCTGTAATTCCATGTATTGCTTTTCGGACACAGGGACAATTATAGTTTTCCATTTATCATCCCCGTCCCAGGAAACAGATTGATTGATACTAAAACCACCGCTTGGTTTTTTATTTTGGGGAAAAAGCGGATTATTGCCCGGTGTAAAGTCAAGTACTTTACCCCCCGCTTCAATATTTACATGACCGCCTTTTATTCCGCCAAACAATTTTGATTCCTGCTTATGGTATCCTTTGGCAGGCCTTGAGCCATACAGAAAATTAATCTTTATGGTATAGGTGGAATCGCTCGCAATACAAGAATTGAAGAAAAAAAGAGAAACAAAAATCAAGAAGACTCTCATCGATTCCTTTTATAAATGCAAAAATATCAACAAATGAAATTGAATTAGTAAACCATGGTGTTAAAGTTAGTTGCAGTTTACGAGGTAGTAATTCTTTTTCCCTTTTTGTACAAGAATGTATTTGTTGTGCAACAACAAACTATTTTCAATTGATAGCTGAAAATTGTCAATCTTTTTTCTATTAATACTTATACCTCCGCCCTGAACCGTTTTTCTAGCTTCACCTTTACTCGGAAAGATTTTTGTTTCTGCTAAAAATGTAACAACATCGATTCCGGACGAGATCTTATCTTTTGCAAAATCAATCTTGACTATTCCTTCCATCCCTTCCAACTCTTCTATTGTCAGGTCTTCAGCAGCACCATGTTGATTGGCGAATAATTTAGCTGTTGTTTCAATTGCCTTCTTCAATTCATTTTCGCCATGTACAAATTTTGTCACTTCTTCGGCGAGTTTTTTTTGGAGTATTCTTTTTGCGCCGTCTTTCTTATGTTCAACGATCAATGACTCAACAGTTGTTTTATTTAGAAATGTAAATATCCTGATCCATTTTTCAGCATCATCATCACTTGCATTCAGCCAAAATTGGTAGAATTGATAAGGGGAGGTTTTTGCAGGGTCAAGCCATATGTTCCCTTTTTCCGTTTTGCCAAACTTGCCGCCATCTGCTTTTGTGATCAAAGGACAGGTAAATGCGAAGGCGTTGCCACTGCCCTTTCTTCTTATGAGTTCTGTACCGGTTACGATATTGCCCCACTGATCACTACCACCCATTTGTAGTTTTACATTTTTGTTTTTGTAAAGCCAGTAAAAGTCATAACCCTGTACCAACTGATAAGTAAATTCAGTAAAACTCATTCCTGTTTCACCCTCCAGTCTTTTTTTTACACTGTCTTTACTGGTCATATAATTTACCGTAATATGCTTGCCTACATCCCGAATAAATGACAGAAAGGACATCTCTTTAAACCAATCATAGTTGTTCACCATTTCGGCGTAGTTTGGTTTTGACGAATCAAAATCCAAAAACTGCATCAGTTGTTTCTTTACTCCCTCCTCGTTATGACGCAATGTTTCTTCATTCAATAGATTTCTTTCTTCGTTCTTACCACTGGGATCGCCGACCATGCCTGTGGCGCCGCCAACCAGCGCAATTGGCTTATGCCCGGCTCTTTGTAAATGCACTAACAATAAAATAGGCACGAGGCTGCCAATATGTAGTGAGTCAGCAGTAGGATCAAAACCGACATATCCTGAGGTCATTTCTGAGTTCAGTTGTTCTTCAGTTCCGGGCATTAAATCCTGAATCATACCCCTCCACCTGAGCTCGTCTAAGAGTTTCATCTTAAAAGATTTGGCCACAAATGTAAAGTAAAAAGAAACCAAGGGTGAAACGGCAATATTTTTCTAACTAATTCGTTTTCAAAGTCTGGATTTTTGGCTGATTCCTATGAATTTCAGCGCTTAAAATCTATTTTTACAGGCCGACCGACCTTATGAAGAAAACTGTCTTAAGAATGCTTATCCGAAAATTGGAACCATGAAACGACCACACATCTGTCTCACCCTATTCATTACTTTTATTTCTCTGACAAGCTATTCACAGTTCAGAAAATATTCCAATGAATTCCTGAACATAGGCGCAGGTGCAAGAGGCCTATCCATGGGGGGCGCACAAGTGGCATCAGTACAAGATGGAACTTCGGGTTATTGGAACCCGGCAGGCCTCGTTGGGGTAAAAAACAATCCGGAGTTAAACTTAATGCATGCCGAGTATTTTGCCGGAATTGGCAAATATGATTTCGCCAGCATTGCATTCCCCACTACAAATAATAAAAGAACTTTTGCCATTACGGGACTTCGCTTTGCAGTAGATGATATCATGAATACTTTATTCCTGGTAGAACCGGACGGATCGATCAATTACAATAATATCCAGGCATTCTCTTCAGCAGATTATGCTTTTATTTTTTCGCTTGCGCAAAAACTAAAAGAAAGCAGTAATAAAAATATTCAGTTTGGAGTAAATGCTAAAGTTATACATCGCAGTGTTGGCAAGTTTGCGAAAGCATGGGGCTTTGGCCTCGATGCCGGCGTTCAAATAGTCCAGGGAAAATGGAAATTTGGAGTTGCCGGAAGAGATATCACAACAACTTTCAATACGTGGTCATTTACTTTTACCGAAAAGGAAAAAGAAATCTTATACTTAACGAATAACGAGATACCCGTAAAATCTACTGAGCTCACTGCACCAAGACTTGTATTAGGTGTTGCCCGAGATTTCAAAATAAGCAAGAAAGTTAGCTTGCTTGCAGAAGCAAATATGGATCTGACTTTTGATGGTAAACGCAATACATTGCTAAGTGCTGACCCCGTCAGTGCCGACCCAAAAATCGGGCTTGAATGTAATATCAATAACATATTTTATGTAAGAGCGGGTATCAATAATTTTCAGCAAGCATTAGCTGATGGAGACACACTGAATTTGAAAAAAGTATGGATATACCAACCGAGTGCCGGCGCCGGATTTAAGATTTCAAATGTGACAATAGATTATGCCTTTACTAACCTGGCTAATCAATCCAATCCATTGTTTACTCATGTGTTTTCATTAAAGCTGGATATGGTGAATGATAAAAACAAAAAGAAAAAATAGTCCGAACCCCTGATAAATTTACTTCGATGAAAAAATTTTTACTAACACTGCTGATTGCGATGTCCGGATTGTTTGCAACGGCTCAACCATTTCCATACAATAATGAATGGATTGACTACAGTAAAACTTATTACAAGTTTCCGGTAGGTAAAACGGGGCTCTACAGAATTTCGCAGGCCACCCTCACTTCTATAGGCATTGGAAACACTCCAGCAGAACATTTTCAACTTTGGAGAAATGGGAGAGAAGTGGCCCTATATACATCAGTATCTTCGGGACCTTTGGGTGGGGGAGATTTCATTGAATTCTGGGGTGAAAAAAATGATGGGCGACCCGACAGTACACTTTATCGTGACAGAAGTTATATTTTAAGTAGCAAGCATAGCTTTCAGACTGATACGGCGGCGTTTTTCCTTACAATCAATCCTGCGGGAGGAAACTTGCGCATGCAGGATGCCGTTAATAATGTTGCCGGTAATATTCTTCCTCCGGAACCATATTTTATGTTTACAGAAGGGAAGTATTATAAAGATTATATTAATACTGGCTATTATATAGACGCCGGAGAATATGTTCATTCATCATCTTATGATAGAGGAGAAAGCTGGGTTTGCTGGGATATTTATCCCGGCCAATTGTTTTCAGAGACGCATACATTATACCCATCCATATCTGGGCCTGACGCCACGTTCAGAATTAATCTTTTTGGTAATGGCATTAACCAGCGGCAGTTTAAAATAGGGCTAAATACGGATAGTATTTACGGCCAGCAACTTGATTATCTGAACCAGGCAAAAGTATCGGTAAATGTTCCTCTGGCCTCATTAATAAATGGAACTAATACGATTGCGATTTCAAATTACAGCGGCTACGTGTATGACAGGTTGGTAGTTGCACAGTACGAGCTCCTTTATCCGAGGATTTTTAATTTTGGGGGTGCAATCAATTTTGAATTTGAATTGGCAGCCAATCCTTCGGGCAATTATCTTGAGATAGCCAATTTCAATTATGGTTCAACGTCACCTGTTTTGTATGATATTACTAATGGCCGAAGATATATAGGCGATATTTCAAATCCGGCACTTTTGAAATTCGCCCTGGAACCTTCATTGGTTGATAGGAAACTTATATTAATTAGTCTTGATGCCTCAAATATTCTTACTGCAGGGAATTTTAAGCCAAGAAATTTCATCAACTATAATTTAATTGCTAACCAGGGTGATTACCTGATCATATCTCACCCATCATTATTTACGGGTCCCGGTGGTTCCAACCCGGTAGAGAATTACAGGGCGTATCGTAGTTCGTTGGCTGGTGGCGCTTACAATGCTAAAATCTGCGACATCGACGAACTGGTTGACCAGTTCGCTTTTGGAATAAAGAAACATCCGAATTCAATCAGGAATTTCTTGCGTTGGGGCAGGGCTAATTTTTCAGTAGCACCAAAATTTGCGTTTATGGTGGGTCATGCAATGACCTATGATCAATACCGCTACACCGAAGCAACCCCTGAATCCGACAAATTGAATATTGTTCCCACGTTTGGAACTCCGGCTTCCGATATCCTGATGAGTGCTGACGTAAGATCACAAATACCCCTTACGCCGATAGGAAGATTGTCAGTAATTAATGGCGCTGAAATAGCAACCTATTTAGCGAAGGTCCAGGAATATGAAGCAGCACAAGCAAGTTCATCACCTTTAACGCAGGACAAGGCCTGGATGAAAAATGTGGTTCATGTAATTGGTGGAAGTGAAGATGCCCTTGTTACACAACTGACCGGATATATGAATAAATACAAACAAATCATTTCAGATACTTTGTTTGGTGGGAACGTATCAACATTCAGGAAAACCTCGGCTGAAACAATACAACAGCTTGCTGACCAGAGAATAAAAGACTTGTTCGCGGAGGGGATTAACCAGGTCACATATTTTGGTCACTCTTCATCCACTGTGCTTGATTTTAATCTTGATGATCCAGAACAGTATAATAACCAGGGAAAGTATCCTTTGTTTATTGCGATGGGTTGTTTAGCCGGTAATTTTTTTGATTATACTCCCGCAAGGTTTTACACGCAGCAGACACTTTCAGAAAGATGGCTGCTTACCCCAAATAAGGGCGCCATTGCATTTCTTGCGAGCTCACACTTTGGTATTCCGCATTATCTTGACATTTATAATACCAAAACGTATACAAACGAGTCAAGAACATTGTATGGCCGCACCTATGGGGAAATTTTAAAACAAGCAGTCGCTGATGTATTTACTCAGACCTCACAGTTGGATTTTTATGCCCGAATGCATACGGAACAAAACACATTTCATGGCGACCCTGCCATTCGTCCGAATACGCATTTGAAACCGGACTATGTGATTGAAGACCCAATGGTAAAGATCTCGCCGTCCTTTATAACAATTGCTGATTTGAAATTTAAAGTTGATGCCCGCTATATGAATATCGGGAGAGCTACCAATAAACCCATCGCAGTAAAAGTTGAACGAACTTTCCCTGGTAACAACACCCCCGTCGTAGTATTTAAAGATACCATCCCGGGTATTCGCTTTCAGGATTCGTTATCTATATTTATAGATATAGACCCGCTAACCGATAAGGGGCTTAATAAGATCACCGTAACTATTGATGCTGATAATGTAGTTGATGAGCTATATGAGACCAATAACACCATAACAAAAGAGTTTTTTATTTTCGAAGATGATATAAGGCCTGTTTATCCTTTAAATTATGCTATTATCAACAAGCAAAACATCAAGTTGTATGCGTCAACTGCAAATCCATTGAGCCCCTCGAAACAATACAGGATGGAGATAGACACAACTGACTTTTTTAATTCGTCAATAAAGCGTTCTGTAAATATGACTTCTATTGGAGGATTACTGGAATTTAATCCGGGAATTACTTTTACTGATAGTACTGTATATTATTGGAGAGTATCACCATTAGACGGCGCAGGAAATGCGACAAAGTGGAATGAAGCTTCGTTTGTTTATTTGCCAAATAGTGACCTTGGGTTTAATCAATCACATTTCTTTCAGCATACTAGATCATTGCAGGAAAGGTTAAAAATCGATTCTTCCAGCCGAAACTGGACCTACAAGACTGTTATCAACAACCTGTTTATACGTTCGGCCATGTATCCTTCCGGTGGACAGGGAGATGCTGATTTCACTATTACTGTCAATGGAGAAATTCTTCATAACGGGGGCTGTAATTATAATGAACTGATGATAAATGTATACGATCCAAAATCGTTTCAGCCTATGGAGAATGATTTTAGCAGCGGTACAGGAGGTTTGTATGGAAGTTCGCTGGCGGTTTGTGGCGGATTAAGAACTCATAACTTTCTGTACTCATTAGCTGACACGGCCTCAAGAAGAAAAGCTATGAATTTTCTTGAAAATGTCGTTCCCGACGGGGCGTATGTAGTTGTTCGCAGCAATACATATCCCTATGACCATAACGCAAATACTTATGCAGATGTATGGCGTAATGATACTACCTGGTTGGGTTCGGGTGTGTCTCTGTATCATACATTAAAGAACCAGGGTTTTACAACTATTGATAATTATGATACCACAACGGCATTTATTTTTGTATTCAAGAAAAACAGCCAGGCTGCGTTTCCGTCACAGATGGAATTTACCAATACTATTTATGACCGAATACTAATGAGTGTTGATTGCCCTACGCCTGATACCTTAGGTTATATAACTTCCCCTGTATTTGGAGCAGCCAAACAATGGAAAGAGCTGATATGGAGAGGATCATCCGACGAAGTGAATTCAGATGATATGCCATCGGTTGATATTATTGGAATTGACAATGCCGGTGCCGAAACGAATCTAGTCAGCGGTCTTGCATTACACCAGCAGAATTATGATATTTCTACAATTGATGCCGTACAATATCCCTTCTTAAAACTAAAGATGAGAAATATGGATTCGGTCCATCTGACTCCTTACCAGTTGCGATACTGGCGAATCACCTATGTTCCGGTACCGGAAGGTGCGATAGCGCCGAATATATTCTTACAGTTTAAGGATACACTGGAAGCAGGCGAACCACTTGATTTTAAAATTGCTTTTAAAAATATCAGCGAGGCTAATTTTGATAGCCTCAGAGCGAAAATGATCGTGACAAACCAAAACAATGTGCAAGATACTGTACCGTTATCCAGGTTCAGACCACTACTCAACGGAGATACCTTACACGTCAGAAGTCCAATAAATACGACCGGATTACGTGGACAAAACACTTTTTATCTTGATGTGAATCCGGATAACGATCAGCCCGAGCAGTTCCATTTTAATAATTTCATGTACCGGAATTTCTATGTAAAATCCGATAACGTAAATCCATTGCTTGATGTGACCTTCGATGGAGTTCATATTCTTAACCGCGACATTGTAGCATCTAAACCGCACATCACAATCAAGCTTAAAGACGAAAGTAAATGGATGATTTTAGATGATACCAGTGGCGCCAGGATACAGGTACTTTATCCAAATGGCGTCAGGCGTTCATTCTTCTTTAATACAAGCGATACATTGAAATTTACTGCAGCTGGGAATGCGCCGAATCCTGACAATACAGCTACGATCGACTTCCTGCCTTATTTCCCGCTTGATGGAGATTATGAATTGACGGTCACAGGTAAGGACAGGAGCGGAAATACGGCAGGAAACATAGAATATAAGGTCAGTTTCCAGGTTATCAATAAACCGATGATCTCAAATATGCTGAATTACCCGAATCCATTTACAACTTCCACCGCCTTTGTGTTTACAATAACGGGAGCCGAGGTGCCACAGAATATCAGGATACAGATCATGACCATCACAGGAAAGATAGTTCGGGAAATCACAAAAGATGAATTGGGGCCATTACATATTGGAAGGAATATTACAGAATTCAAGTGGGATGGAACCGATCAATATGGCCAGAAGCTTGCGAATGGTATTTACCTTTACCGTGTTATAACTAATCTGAATGGACGATCATTAGATAAGTATAAGGCGGAAGATGATAATACTGATAAATACTTCAACAAGGGATATGGTAAAATGTATTTAATGAGGTAACGTAAAAAGCCAAAAATAAAAATTCAAAAAAGTCCCCTTTATCAGGGGCTTTTTTTGTTTCCTACTTCGTAAGGGATTCCTTTTTTACTTCGATACTTTTGCCCGTATTAACTTTTGATTTTTTACTTTTTACTTTTGAATTTATTCATCGATGGGCAAAATAGCAATTAATATAGCCACAGGAAGTTTACAGCAACAGGAGATGATTGTTGGAATTGATCTTGGAACCACAAACAGCCTGGTGGCAATCATTCATCCTGAAAACCGCCAACCGGTTGTGCTTAAAGAGCACGATGGAAATGCACTGGTACCATCTATAATTCATTTTGATAAAATGGGTTCAATAACAGTTGGCGATGAAGCTAGGAAATATCTTATCACTGAACCCCAAAACACCATTTTCTCTGTAAAAAGGTTGATGGGAAAATCATACAATGACCTTAAGGAAAGATCATCTTTTTTTACCTATAAGGTAATTGATGATAATACAGAGAGTCTTGTGAAAATACTGGTAGGAGAAAAGTTTTACTCACCTGTCGAGTTATCATCCTATATACTTGTTGAGTTAAAGAAAAGAGCGGAACATATTTTAAAAACGCCGGTGACTAAGGCTGTAATTACGGTGCCCGCCTACTTTAATGATGCCCAACGGCAGGCGACCAGGGACGCGGGCAAATTAGCCGGTCTGGATGTGTTACGAATAGTGAACGAACCAACCGCAGCTAGTCTTGCTTATGGACTAGGGATGAGGAATGATGAGACAAGAACCGTTGCGGTCTATGATCTTGGGGGTGGTACGTTTGATATTTCTATACTGCGTATCAGCAACGGAATTTTTGAAGTGCTTTCAACAAATGGGGATACTTATCTTGGCGGCGATGATTTTGATCTCGGTATTGTAAAGTATTGGATAAATCAGCAAGGTATCAAAGAAGAAGAATTAATGGTTCATAAAGGCCTGGCACAAGAATTAAGATTGAAAGCCGAAGAGGCAAAAAAACATTTAAGCAGTAATACAAAATTTAAAGGAGAGGCCGGGGGCGAGCAGCTTGAACTAAACAGAGGTGAATTTGAAAACCTGATCAAACCATTCCTCGATAAAACAATTGAGTGTTGCAAAAATGCGCTGGCTGATGCCGGTCTTAGCTCAAAAGAAATTGATGAAGTGGTGCTGGTTGGGGGGTCGACGAGGGTGCCAGTGGTAAAAGAAGCAGTCAGCAAATTTTTTGGTCGCGATGTGCATGATGAATTAAATCCCGATGAAGTGGTCGCGTTGGGAGCTGCCGTCCAGGCCGATATCCTTGCTGGTAATAATAAAGATTTTTTATTGCTGGATATTACCCCGCTTTCATTAGGTATTGAAACAATGGGCGGTTTAATGGATGTATTGATACCACGCAATTCAAAAATTCCGTCAAAAGCAGCTCGTCAATATACGACACAGAAAGATGGACAAAACGGTATGCGGATTTCTGTGTACCAGGGCGAAAGGGATTTGGTAAACGATAATCGCAAGCTGGCTGAATTCAATTTATCAGGTATTCCCGCAATGCCTGCTGGTTTGGCAAAAGTGGAAGTTTCCTTTTTAATCAATGCTGATGGAATTCTGAATATAAAAGCTAAAGAGCTTCGTAGTGGTGTTGAACAAAGTATCGAAGTGAAGCCTCAATATGGATTGACTGATGCAGAAGTGGAAAAAATGCTTGCCGAATCCATCCAGCATGCAAAAGAGGATATTCAAACAAGGGCAATCGTGGAAGCAAAGGCAGAAGCGCAGCTCTTGATAGAAACCACAGAAAGATTCATCAGTAAGAATCAATCTTTCTTATTGTCAGAAGAGATAAAAAGAACAAATAATGCAGTAGCTGAGTTAAGAGAAGCTATCTCCACAAATGATAAAGATCTTGTTCAGAAAAAGACCGAGGAGCTGAATGAGATTTCAAGACCATATGCAGAAAGATTAATGGATGAAGCGATCAAATCAACCCTGAAAGGCAAATCTATTTAATTGTCTTTATTATAATTATTTTCGGGCCATGAAGGGCAATCGTGAAATAAGAATTGAAATTCTTCTTGTTGTTTCTATGTTGGTCTTTTGCATTTACACATTTATGTCCCCACTCATTCCAAGTATTGACAGTGTAGCTGGATTTCTTACCTATAAAGGCACTTTAACAACAGGAAATTTTAATTATTATGCCGAAGTATCTTCTATGGATCTAAGCAAAGATGTTTCCTGGTTTGTTAGTTGGTGGTCGCCCGGTCAATGGATTTTTCCTGCCCTATTCAATTATTTCTTCGGGCTTTCACTTGGTGCTGCCTCAATAGCTGTTACTGTGGCAGGTGCCATATCGGGAATGCTTGGTTTTTATAAGCTGTTCCGATCTTTTGGATTTGAAAAAAAAATAAGTATTGTCTCATTGTGCGTAATTTTTGCCAGCTATACATTTTTTTACAGCTTTGTTGTTTACCAGGGAGGAGAAATATTATCTTTTGCGATCTTTCCATGGTTTGCCCTTACAGTAGTTAAATCCAGGTCACCGTCTATTAAGGACCTCTTCTGGATATTTATTTTATTCCTTGTTTGCTTTATCGCAAAAACAACTTTACTTATTTATTGCATTATGGTACTGATATATAAAGGAATTATTAACACCCGAGAAAACAAAAGACAGCAGGATAGGCTTAATATTCCCAAGCAATTCTTATACCTCCTTCCCGGTATAATTGCAGGCCTTATTATCTACTTTTCTTTCCTTGTCAGGGGAATCACTCCTGCCGCCACGGGGAATCCTGCACTTTCATTCCACGATGTTTTAGTACCGGCGGCATCGCCTTTACTTAGCTGTTTATCATTGCAACAAATCATCTTAAGGACTGTGAATGCTAATTCAGATTATTATATTTTTTCTTTATGTGCAGTCACGGCATGTCTTTTTATTTTTCTCGCGAATATCATTAAAAGCAAGGTTCTTTTTAAGGGGTATAAAACATTTTATTTAGTTCTATATGGGGGCGTTGCAGTTTTTTTTATTTTTATTTATTTCGTCAATATGCCTGTTGACTATAGTTCAAGACATTTTAAAATTCTTGGTTATTTGCTTATCCCGGGAGTGGTTACATTATTTGTTAAGAAGGTAAAGCAGCTTAATTTGAATATTATTTCTTTATTTGTTTGTTTATTGGGAGTACTGTTTTTTATTTATATAAAACAAGGCTGGATAAAGGACAGGTTTATTAGCAACCAATATTTTTATAGAAATTTTGACAATAAGGAGTTGGTGGATAAGCTTGATTTGCAAGCATACACGGAACTGATGAGGAGGGCAGACAGCATTGCTTCTAAGAATGGTATTATTTACGTTGACGCAAATGCTGATCTGGCGATGGATTTAAGCCAACGTATTATCACGCAGAGATCGGTTGATGGAAGAATCACAACGGTTTATGAAGGGAAAGGTCCACGGATACTTGCTTGTATCGAAAAGGAGACCTATAACTTCAATAATAATAGATTACAAGATTTATTTCCCGATTACAAGGAATTCAAATTAGTAGGAGAAACAAAACGATTCCTTTTTTTTATTTCAGTCAAATAGAATTTTACCTTGACCTAAACCCGTCTTTAATATCATTTCCTCGTGGGATAAAATTTTCACAGCCAAGGTCTGTGCATGGCACCGGGGTCTTACCAAAATCATTGTTCCCTGAAGGTTGGTTGATTCTTATACCATGACAATCAAAACTGCGGAATTCCACATTTTCAATTCCTAATGGCGATAGTAATTGTGAAAGCTGAAAGAAATTTGTGAAACGATAGACCGTGTAAGCTGAGATTACACCAGAAACAAAAAATACAATTGATATTAATTTTGTTTTATTAAGGCTTGGGTTCTTATTAAGAAAAACTAAATAAGCGACTACTGAAATGAATCCAATCATTTGTCCAAAGCCGAATCTTGGATCAGGAGCATTCACGAACCAAAAAATAATTCCCAGTAACATCGTGGTCAAAAGGAATATGGCGACAAAACCTGATTGTATAATTTTCCTTAGCAGGATCAATGCAGCAAGGATCGAAAAAAACAAAAGAACCATGATGGACTTATCTGCCGCGGAACAATTTTGCCACCATTCGGGAACCCATTCTGGAGGGCTCATCCGGGCAACGGAATCAATTTCACCTTTAGTTGTAACTCCGGGTTTTTTAGCGTAAACAGTTATATAATTCTTTTCACTGATAGTAAGTTGCCGGCCGTATTTCCAATCGACCTCTGCGATATCGAGTATAGTCGAAGGGAACACAACGTACCCCGAAGTAATGATATTTCGTACAACGAACGGCAGGAAAATAATTGTAGAAATTATTACTAAAGTAAGTAGCAGCTTAACCTTTCGTTCTTTTAAAAATATAATTGCGCCAGTGGCTGCTATTAAGAAAATAGGAGCTACTGACAGTTTAATTGTTATTGCGACAAGACTTAAAAATGCGGCAAGAAGCCAATTGAGTAAATCATTTTTTTGGAACAAGATATAGACGATTGACAATACATAAAGCGATGCGATGAAATCGGGGCTTGCAGAAGTAGCAGTCAGCCGCACCTGGGTATAACTCCATATACTTATTACTAGCAAGGCCGTCCATAATATTCCGTATAGGTTGTTCCCTTCTTTAAAGAAATTGTAATTGATACGGTTGGTAATAAAGATAAAAAACCAAAATAGTACTGTCGAGTTTAAAAAAGTAATTCCTTCTTTCCCCGTAAAACTAAAACCAAACAAAGCAGCATCAACAAACCAAAGTCCCTGGTAACCGAAGCGAACATGCAGGTTAACTAAGCCAGGGACCGCTCTATATTTTTCGATCCATTGTATTGTTTGTGCATGATAGCCCAGTGTGTCGGGATGAATGATTGTCCAGGTGCTCATTACCAGGATCAAAAGGAGGCAAGTTGTTAATAAGATGATTGAAATTATATGTAGGTTTTGAAATTCTTTTTTCAATGCGGAGAAAAAAGCCGGTGGCTTTTTTTTAAAAAACAACCCAATGCACGGGAGTATAAATAAAAATTGGACCCACCACTCACCCAATGGAATTAATAATGAAATAATACCAGCAATTATGGTAATAGCTGAAAGACCTGTAATACAAATGATGCTGAAATGCGAAAGTTGTAGTTCGCTTTTTGTGATTTTTTTTATGAATTGTAAAAAAAGAACGCCCCACATCCAGCTAAGAAATGATATATATATCCATGCGAGGAGTGTCGTGAGCATTATTTACTTTTTTATTCCTGTAACAATTATAGAAAGGCTCGTACTATTTCCTAATAATCTATCAATGGCTTTTGCTATGGGCTTTGCAATCACTTGGAGCGAATGCAGCCCGTCAGGATCTTTACTTGCAATTGTACTCACATTCATTTTCGGGAAAAGATATTGTATTTCAAAATGCACCAGATAGCATAAAGTCCATCGGTCCATTTTATTTTTTTACCATCGGCATAAGTTCTGCCATAATATGCTATGCCAACTTCATAGACTCGTATATTTTTCACACGGCTCACCTTAGCAGTTACTTCCGGCTCAAACCCAAAGCGATCTTCCTTCAAATTTATTTGTTTCAATACATCAGTCTTAAACATTTTGTACCCGGTTTCCATATCAGTAAGATTTAGCCCTGTAAAAACATTCGATAAAAATGTAAGAAACTTATTGCCGATAGTATGAAAGAAAAATAAAACTCTGTGTGGTCCACTTCCCATAAACCGGGACCCATAAACAACATCGGCATGCCCTTCTACTATTGGACCGATTAATCTAGTATAATCGTCAGGATCATATTCAAGGTCTGCATCCTGGATAACGATAATATTACCGGTGACCTTTTGCAAGGCAGTTCGGATAGCTGACCCTTTGCCCATGTTTTTCGATTGATGTATTGCAATTACCGGCAGGCCTTTATTACAAAAAGAATTAATTGCATCGGCTGACGTATCGGTTGATCCATCATTTACAACTATGATCTCTTTTTCCAGGTTGTGATCAAGTTTTGTTTGTAATATATTCTCCAATACACGGGAAATCAATTTCCCTTCGTTATAGCAAGGAATTATTATGGATAGTTTAGTTTGCAAACTGGTTATGTTATTTATTCACTTTACTTTATTGTTTATTATCGGATCCTGTGTAACTGAAAACGGTTTGCCCATAAATCACAGTGTCTTTTTTAAATTGATCGAGAGAAATTCCCCATATTTCCTGAAGGGATTCTTTTTCCGGAATGATCAAAAATTTCACATTCCCTTTTTGCAAATCATTCAACATGGTTGAATAGTTAAATGTATTGCGTGGAAAAGTGCAACAGGACACAACATCGTAATTAGGGACAAATGATTCTTTATAAAAAAGCGTCTTTAAAAAATTGCCATTTTCATTTCCAAGGTCGAGTAGATATTTCCCGGACAATTTTGGTTGTAAATAGTTCCTGATCTCTTTTTGCTCCAAATAGATCTGTTTTTTTTCTTTTTGATCCTGCAAAAAAAAGAGATATCCCTGGGCGCAAACATGAATAAAGAACAGGAGATAAAGGGGCAAACTAACTGTCAAAAATTTCTTCTCGCGCATTTCAATTGCTTCCGCGGCATAATAACTAATTAACAGGATTGCCAACAAGAAACTTTCATTGAAATAGCCGATTGATGATCCCCATTTCAGACTAATACCCAGGCTGAATATTGTTTGGAAAATAAATAAAACACCGATTTTTTTTTGAAACAACTGTGCCTTACCCAGGATCCACTTTAATGAGAGTACAAGACCGGCATATAGTAAGAGTATTATCAACGAATCAGCAAGACGCTTAAAAATTGTTACATAAAACCAGGATAAGTCAAGTTGATTATTTATCCCCGAAACTGTATGCTCCAGCAAGTGTGTATAATTAACAATGATCAGATAGAAAAGCAATATCGCAGTTATCACAAAAGAAAAGAAGAACAAATACCTGGGAATCAATTTGCTTTTTCTATCCATCAATAAGCCTGTTACGACAAGTACAGGTGCGATGACGCCATTTTGTTTTGAAAAAATACAACCGACAGATAGGCATGCCAGCATCAAAGTATGAACATATCCATTGTTGGGATTTTTTTTCACTATAATAGAAATAAGCAAAGTATAAAAAAGAAGAAAAAGACTATCCGCACGGGAATAAGTATAGCCAACATAACATAAGATGCAGGCCAGAATTGACGTGGCCAGTAACGCAATTTCTTTTTTTATTCCATCTGTTTTTTTTACTATTTGAAAAAAAACAATACAGGTTAAGAGATCACACAGAAGAGAGACAGCGCGACAAAGGCGATAAATGTTTATCGGATCTTCAATATTTACATTGAAAATATTGCCAGTAACGCTGCACAGATTATAATAGAGCGGTGAATATGGATTTACCGCATAGGGAAAACCTTCGGGGTTTGGGTAAATATTATATCCTGCCATTGATCTTATCACTCCATACACAAAATTGTTATCGATACCGCCTATTTCACCATTGTATGTGAAGATGAGCATAAATCGAAATGCAATAAGACAAAGCAGGATCAATACCGAGGCAAAAAAAGTAATCCGGTAGATATTCCCGGTATACTGATCAGCTAGTTTATTTGGAATCTTATTTGACATCAATATTTACTTTTTTGCCAGACGTGTGGAAGCAAATTGTAAAAAAAATGGAACGGGATCTTTGATCAGAGACTGATCGGCAGGGATAAGGAACTCATATGGGAATGAAGCATTTTTTACCAGGAGATCAGGTTCAGGGATACGTAGTTTTATGTATTCCCGGTCGTTATAAACAGGGATAAGCTGTATGGTTTTTTGCATAGGCAGGAAGTCGTTATTTAGGTATAAAGATAATTTACGATTGCCGTAATTCATTCCTTTTTATAATAATAAACATTGTCGATCCTTCGGGCAGCCTGCGAATCCTGTAATTGTTCCCTGAAATCTTGAATTTCACTCCTTACTTCCTGCAGACCGGAACTGAAAGCAGAAAGCAGAAGACCAGACTGTGCAAACAAAGAAAGAATCCTTCGATTGGATTAGTGCCAACTTTTATTCATTTTAGGTTTGAACCACCCATGATGAATAACAGAGATAAACATAGGCTTTAAGAGCGCTAATCAAAGTACTTTTTCAGTTTCAAAAAATGTTTTTCAAAAAGATGGTAACTGGCGACACTTACCAGCAGCCCTGCCAGCGTTGCAACCAGCGACGAAAGTACCATTGTTAAGTATCCATAAGAGTTGATATAATCTTCCAGTAACTTATCTGTATGTGGCTTTACTAAAAGAAATACTGGCCAGTGAAAAATGTAAAAACCGTAAGAATATTTTCCAAGGAAACGCAAAACAGGATTTGTAAGGATATAATTTACAACCCTGTTTTCTTTCATTATGGCTTCATAAACAACTATGGCAAAAATGAATGAGAATGTAGTAAAACCAGCTATTGCCCAAACGGGAAAATCGGGGCTTTGATGCTGTTTGTATAAATAAAAAAGATAATTCACGGCAGTGAGCGCCAGAAGGAAAAAAGTAAAGTACTTTCTTAAAAGTTGCGTACTGATTTTATAAATGGCAGCCAGCATGGACCCAATTAAAATCCCATCAAGCCTGGTAAAAAGGAATGCCCTTTCATACGCAGGGTAATATTCTTTGTTTTCCCAAATATAAAATCGGGCCGCGATTACAAACACCAACAATAAGACACATAGAATAACTATTCTTTTGGGTTTCTTTAATAGCAATATCATGAATGGCCATAGCAAGTAGTATTGCTCTTCTATTGCTAATGACCAGTAATGATTCAACGCAATGCCACTTTCATCATTTTTAATTATAAGAGGCCAGTTTTGAAGATATGTCCAGAACCAAACCTGGTGCTGTTTATAATAAGACATATCGAGGAGTAAAGGGTTGATCGCCGGGATAAGGAATAAAAACAAAAGAAGAGACAAATAATAAAGCGGAAAAATCCTTAAAACACGCCGGGCATAGAAGTTTCTAAAATAATTCTCTGATGTAACCGAATTCAACAGAATATTGGTAATAAGAAAGCCGGAAAGGACAAAGAACAGGTCCACGCCAAGCCATCCGTAATTGAAATATTCAATAAAGCTGAAGTTATGATAGAGGATGACCAGGATGATTGCAATTCCTCTTAATCCATCCAGCGCCGGATAATGGATTCTGCGGACTATTCCCTGGTTTTGGGATATTGAAATTGGGTTAGTAATGGTTGTTTATTTATTCAAAGATAATTTCCGGTCGATGTATTTCCCAAGCATATCAAATTCAATGTTCACTTTTTGTCCTGCGTTCACCAGGCGCATATTAGTATTGTCAAATGTATAGGGGACGATCGCGACGTCAAAATTACTATCCGTTACATTAAAAGCCGTCAGACTGATTCCGTTCACGGTGATAGATCCTTTTTCAATAATCAATGAATTAAATTCAGCGGGAAATTCAAAACTAAATTCCCAACTTCCGTGTTTTTCTTTTTTATCAATACACATGGCCGTTGCGTCCACGTGTCCCTGCACGAAATGGCCATCCAGGCGATCATTTATTCTTAGACATCTTTCAAGGTTAATTTGAGTCCCGGCATCCCAGTCACCCAAATTTGTTTTTGCCAGGGTTTCGGCAATGGCCGTCACCCGGTGCCGGTTGTTTTTTACTTCCTCCACGGTAAGGCATACGCCATTATGGGCCACACTTTGATCGACCTTTAGTTTGGAAGAAACGGGAGATTTGATCCAGAAGATTTGGTTCGTACCTTTGGCAATTACTTTCTTAATTACCCCTTGTGTCTCAATTATTCCGGTAAACATGGGGGCAAATTAACCCATTTTCCACTTTCATTTCCGTTTTTGAGCTTTGCCTCTTATCTTTGCTGCCCAATAAAAAATACCAAAGGAGGTATATTAATCATGCTCATCATCGACTCGAAAGATTGCGAAAACATTGACAAGGCACTCAAAAAGTACAAAAAGAAGTTTGAAAAAAGCAAGATCCTTCTTCAGCTTCGGGAACGCCAATCGTATACCAAACCCTCGGTACGACGTCGCGGACAGGTTTTGAAAGCTGTGTATAAGCAAAAAATTGCCAGCGGAAAAATAGAAAGTTAATATACCCGCTAAATAATTTTAAATAGCTACAAGGCAATATGCTTTGTAGCTATTTGTTTTTGTAGTTTAGAGGTGGAATGAAAAACACCTTTTTACCGGAAATCCAATTCTTCATTGATTACCTGAAATTTGAAAAGCGGTATTCGTCGCACACCATTCGTTCTTACCACGATGACCTGGTCCAGTTTTGCGGCTTTCTTGGGAAACAGTTCGGTACATTCAACCTCGAAGAAATTTCTGCAACTTTTGTCCGTAGCTGGTTAGCATCAATGAAGGATGAAGATGTAACATCAAGAACGATCAACCGCAAAATATCAACATTAAAATCATTTTTTAAGTTTCAATTGAAACAGGGCAGAATTGAGAACAGCCCGATGGGCAACATAATTTCTCCTAAAATAAGCAAGCGTTTGCCTGTATTTATAAAGGAAAGAGACCTGGCTGATCTGACTAAATCTCTAAAGACCAACACGGAGGATTGGGACGGACTAAATACCAGGATGCTGATCACGGTTTTTTACTCTACCGGAATGCGGTTAAGTGAATTAATCAGTCTCAAAGAAAGGCAAGTTGATTTTTCCAGGAAACAATTAAAGATTTTAGGAAAAGGGAATAAAGAAAGGATCATACCGGCAGGGGTGGAGTTACTGGAGGTAATTAAAGAATACATAGATAAGAAAAGGAAAGTGTTTGATAAAAGTGATGATGTTCTATTGGTAAGTCCTAAGGGAAAAAAACTATATCCCAAATATGCGTATAACCTGGTAAGAAGTATCTTAACAAATGAAATAAAGACCCTGGATAAAAAAAGCCCACATGTGCTAAGACATACTTTTGCAACTCACCTGATGAATAATGGAGCGAATTTAGATGCAGTAAAAGAACTACTTGGTCATGCCAGCCTTGCAAGTACACAGGTTTATACACATAATACGATCGAAAAACTGAAAAACGTGTATAAAAAAGCTCATCCAAAAGCCTGATTTAACATGATAACAGCAATAAATTTTCCGGAAATTTTTTGGAAAAAAATCATTTTAATTTTAACTTGTAGTGAACCAAAAACAAGCCTATGTAAAAAAATCTAGCGAGAATTATTTTAGTTCTTTATTTATTGTTTCACCTAAAAAATGCGATTCTATGAACGTGAAGATTCAAACAGTTCGTTTCAATGCGGACGAAAAACTAGTGGCATACATTAATCAGAAATTAGAAAAGCTTAAGATTTTCCACGACCGCATTGTAGAAGTTGATGTGTTTCTGAAACTCGATAACGTGATTCATACCATTAAAGACAAGATCGCAGAGATCAGAGTACACGTACCCAGACATTATTTTTTTGCAAAAACAACAACTAAATCATTCGAGGAGTCATTTGATGAAGCGTTTGACTCCTTACTAACCCAAATAAAAAAGAAAAAACAAAAACAAGCAGCATAAATAACTCAGATCCCACGGTAGTGGGATCTTTTCTTTCTCATTATCAACACAAAAATTCACTCCAAAGATTTTTCCAAATATCAAATTCCCTTACCTTTGCCTCCCCTAAGAATTTGGGGTAGCTCTTTATTGCTTCGACCGCCGTAGCTCTGTGCAAAGGCGGGCATGATTAAATGCCACTTTAGTTCAGCTTGTAGAGCATCCCGATGACAAACCGGGAAGGTCGTTGGTAACAGCGAAGTGGCATAAAAAACGAGGTAATATATGCCACTTTAGCTCAGCTGGTAGAGCAACTGATTTGTAATCAGTAGGTCGTTGGTTCGATTCCGACAAGTGGCTCAGTTTCTTTAACTCGGGCAAGTAGCCAAGTGGCCAACGGCAGCAGACTGTAAATCTGCCCTCTTACGAGTTCGGTGGTTCGAATCCATCCTTGCCCACAGATCTTTCAATTTTAGATTTGAGAATCTTGAATTTCAAGTTGACTGCGGGAGTAGCTCATTTGGTAGAGCGATAGCCTTCCAAGCTATAGGTGGCGAGTTCGAGCCTCGTCTCCCGCTCTGATTCAAAGTCTGGAGTCCTGAGTCGGGAGTTCAGAGTCCGACTCCGAACTGTGCACTTTGAACTCTCGGCTGAGCCACGCCGTTGTAGCTCAGTGGTAGAGCACTTCCTTGGTAAGGAAGAGGTCAAGGGTTCAATTCCCTTTAACGGCTCAAAGGGTGAATGGTGAATTGCCAATGGTGAGTGTGAAACCCACAACTCGCTACTGACCACTCACAGTTGAATAGAATTTTAGAACGTAGAAGAGTGCGACGCAACAGAAGCTAAATAGAAGTGATGCTGCCGGGCACATAATTATAAAAAACAACTTTAAAAACCGATAACATGTCAAAAGAGACCTTTAAGAGGGACAAACCCCACGTTAACGTTGGTACCATTGGCCATATCGACCACGGTAAAACAACCCTGACTGCTGCCATTACAACCATTCTTTCAAAGAGAGGTTTGGCAACAGCAAAAAAATATGATGAGATCGATGCCGCACCGGAAGAAAAGGAACGTGGTATCACAATTAATACGGCTCACGTTGAGTACCAGACGGCTAACCGTCACTATGCTCACGTTGACTGCCCTGGTCACGCTGACTATGTTAAGAACATGATCACAGGCGCCGCGCAGATGGACGGAGCTATCCTTGTGGTGGCTGCTACTGACGGACCTATGCCGCAAACTAAAGAGCACATCCTTTTGGCTCGCCAGGTGGGTGTACCTCGCATGGTTGTGTTTATGAACAAGGTTGATCTTGTTGATGATCCTGAACTATTGGAACTGGTAGAGATGGAGATCCGTGAATTATTGACTTTCTATGGTTTCGATGGTGACAATACTCCAATCATTAAAGGTTCTGCAACTGGTGCACTGGCTGGTGAGGAAAAATGGCTTTCTGCTATTGATGAATTGATGGCTGCTGTTGACAGTTATATTCCATTGCCACCTCGCCCGGTTGATCAACCATTCCTGATGTCTGTTGAAGACGTCTTCTCTATCACTGGTCGTGGTACTGTTGCCACTGGCCGTATCGAGAGAGGTCGTATTAAAGTGGGTGAAGGGGTTGAAATCGTAGGTTTGATACCTACTCCGCTGACATCTACGGTGACAGGAGTAGAAATGTTCCGCAAGTTGCTTGATGAGGGTGAAGCAGGAGATAACGCAGGTTTGTTGCTTCGTGGTATTGAGAAAACGCAGATCCGCCGCGGGATGGTTATTTGCAAGCCAGGTTCTATCACTCCGCACACTGATTTCAAATGCGAAGTTTACGTACTGAGCAAAGAAGAAGGTGGACGCCATACTCCATTCTTCCAGAAATATCGCCCCCAGTTCTATTTCAGAACTACTGACGTGACTGGTGAAGTAGAATTAGGAGCAGGTACTGAAATGGTTATGCCTGGTGATAATACCTCGCTGACTGTAAAACTTATCCAGCCAATTGCGATGGAAAAAGGTTTGAAGTTTGCGATCCGTGAAGGTGGCCGTACCGTCGGTGCGGGCCAGGTGACTGAGATCTTGAAATAAAGAATAAGCTATAAAGCTGTAAGCTTTTAGCTTTGATTGAAATACAAAGATTTTTTATCTTTGCAACATACGATTCTAAAAGCTGTTTCGGTAATACGGAATAGCTTTTAGCTTTCTACGGGTATAGTATAACGGTAGTACAGAGGTCTCCAAAACCTTCAGTCTGGGTTCGAATCCTAGTACCCGTGCCACGTTAATGTGCTGATGTGCTGATTAGTTAATTTGCTAATCAGACTAACGAATGAAATTAATATTAGCGCATTAGCATATTATCAAATTAGCAAATTAAGACTATGAACAAGATCGCAACTTATTTCAGAGAGAGTTACAAAGAGCTGATGGAAAAGGTAACCTGGCCGACGTGGACACAACTCCAGCAATCGACTATGATCGTTATTGCGGCTACCTTGGTTATTACAGCGCTGGTAGCAGGAATGGACTTTGTTACAAATGTTGCCCTGAAGTTTATTTATAATATTTTCTAATATGGAAACGACAAATACAACAGATACACCGCAGGCCGCTGAGTCAAAGTGGTATGTGCTCCGTGTAGTGAGCGGTAAAGAGAGAAAGGTAAAAGAATACCTTGACAAGGAAGTATCACGTGGCGGTTGGGATAAGATTGTAAAGCAGGTTTTCCTGCCAGTAGAGAAAGTCTATAAGGTACAGAATGGAAAGAAAGTGATGCGTGAACGTAACTACTACCCCGGTTATGTCATGATCGAGATCCAGGATGGAAAACTTTCAGATGATCTTCGCGATACCATAAAGAATACGTCGAACGTAATTCATTTCCTCGGAAAAGAACACCCGATTGCATTACGCAAAGCTGAAGTGAATAAGATGCTTGGTAAAATGGATGAAATGGCTGAAGCAGGCGGTGTAAGTATGAGTGAGCCATTTATTGTAGGAGAAACTATCAAGATCATAGAAGGGCCGTTCAATGATTTTAATGGAGTGATTGAGGAAGTAAACGATGAAAAGAAAAAATTGAAAGTTACGGTGAAGATCTTCGGTCGTTCAACACCTGTGGAATTGAATTATATGCAGGTGGAAAAGATCAGCTAATTATTTTATTGATTTATAAAAAAGCAATTCCGAAACGGGATTGCTTTTTTTTGATGATTTATTGCTTTATTGATCCGAGTTTCCGACAAAATATTTTCTACTTTCGCAAATTAGATCAGTTCTATACAGTTTGATTTTTATGTCATGCTGAAAAAAGTGGTTTTTCTTCTCATTTATATTTTTGCCTGGGTGACTTTTTTTGAAGTAGCCAGGGTCTTTTTCCTTTTGACAACCTCACAATACGCAAAGGAAGTTTCCTCATCACTATTGTTGCAAAGCTTGTGGTATGGGTTAAAGATGGATCTTTCAATGGCTGCCTACTTTACAGTTTTAGTTTGTTTTTTTTTAATTGCGGCTTTATTTATTCCATTTTTTAGAAAGAGAAATATATACTTTATTTATACAGGGATCCTGCTTTTTATACAATTGCTTTTGGTAATTATTGACTCCGAAAGTTTTAAGGCATGGGGAACAAGGATTGATTCAACACCATTAAAATATTTATCAACGCCAAAAGAAGTATGGGCATCAATCAGTCATCTTCCGATTCTATTTATCCTCATAGGTTTCATTTTCATTTATCTTTTATTACTCTGGTTCTTCAGTAAGGTAATTTCAAAATCAATCCCCTTACTGGCCGATAACAATCATCGTTTTATTCAAGTCTTGTTAGTGCTACTTTTTAGCGGAGCGCTTATTATCCCGATCCGTGGCGGATTCCAACTATCCCCGCTAAACCAAAGCAGCGTCTATTTCTGCAGTAATCAGTACGCAAACAATGCAGCTGTAAATGCCTCATGGAATTTTATGTATTCGGTTTTGGAAATAAATAAGCTGAACGGGAATCTTTATAAATACATGAAAGATAAGGAAGCTGATGCAATTGTAAAGTCGTTGTATGTTGCGGAAGGAAGGGCAGAACAGGTACTCGATGACTCAGGTTCACTAAAACCCAATGTCATTTTTATTGTTTGGGAAAGCTTTACAGAAAAAGTTTTGAATAAAACTGTTGAGGGAAAGACTGTAATTCAATGTTTTCCCCGGCTTTTCAAGGAAGGTATTTATTTTAGCAATTGTTATTCCTCGGGTGACCGGACAGATAAAGGTATTAGTGCGATCTTGAGCAGCTATCCTGCATTACCAAAAGGATCAATTGTAAACTATCCGGAAAAAACTATTAAGCTGTCAGGTCTGGGAAATATTTTTTTGGAAAATGGATACTCAACCCAATTTTATTATGGAGGTGAACCCGAGTTTGCAAATATTAAAAGTTATTTAAGTGCACAAGAGTTCCAGCATCTAATTACGAAAGCGGATTTTAATGCAGCAGACATGAACTCCAAATGGGGGGCACATGACGATGTGGTGATGAAAAGACTTGTAGCAGATATTTCAAAAATGAAACAACCATTTTTTACCACGTGGCTTACACTTAGCAGCCATGAACCCTTTGAAACGCCTGTACCAACTGTATTTAATGGAAATGATAAAGAAACAAAATTCCTGAACTCACTTCACTATACCGATTCGATTGTGTACAGTTTTGTAAATCAATTGAAAAAAATGCCTGTTTGGGAAAATACGGTTGTAATTATTTCTGCCGACCATGGGCATTATTTACCGATAACCGGAAAGAGGGCTGATGACTATCGAATACCGGTACTGTGGCTTGGCGGTAGTTTGACTAAACGAAATGTCGTCATTGACAATACAGTTAATCAACTGGACATGGCTGGAACTTTGGTTCGGCAATTACATTTTCCAGCCCCATCTTTTCCGTTTGGGAAAAATGTTTTTGATTCGACTTCGCCGCACTGGGCATTTTTTACTTACAATGATGGAATTGGTTTTGTGACAGACAGCAGCCGGATTTTATATGATAATGCGGGCAGGAGAACCGTATTTGAAGAAGGAAAATCAAACACAGTGCATGAAACGACGGCA
>JAICGN010000005.1 GCA_025923075.1 Chitinophagaceae bacterium | reverse complement strand
TATTGCTCTTAGCTATCAACATTATACGTCTGATCGTCATTAAATAAGGTCTTCAAATAAGTCCGGGCTGCGCACCAGCAAGCCCCGTTTAGGGGGCTTGGGGGTTCTCCTTCACAAAGCTCTTCCATGCACCTTCTGCTTTCGCTGCGTCAAACTTTCCATTAAATACAACCAATCTATATTTTAATGTATAGGTTTTTCCGGGTTCCAGTAGCCAGTCCTTATCTTTTGTGGGTGCGAAGTTTGCAAATACATCGCCGCGTCCACCATTTGCTTTTTTATCCCAGATACGCAATGGTTCAGGATGATTATAATTACTGGGATGAGATAACATAACAATACCGCCTTCATCATTACCCTGCAATGATCCGTACACAATGATCCATCTTGCCCTGGTGTTATCCGTATTATCCCTGGTTTTTCCCTCCGATGTCAGCATTTCAGAATTATTCTTATCCCAGTATTCAGTAGCACGCCACCCTAAACCCCCGTAGCGATACGCTACAATTAATAAGGGGCTTGCTGAAGCACAGCTCATTTTGGACGTGATGTCAACGACATAGCTTTCGTTATTTTTTCCAGGATTATAAACCCTGACGGTTTGCCATTCATTTAACGCAACTTTTTCGCTTCCATCTCTTTTGAATACAACATGTTCGTGAAGAGCGGTGTACTCTGAAGATTTTGAATTGCTCGTCTGTGAAATGAATTTTACAAACCGGACTGTTCCCTGGTGACCTTTGATATTCCAGAAATCTACTGTATCGCCCCCGAAAAAAGTGTGTGTCCACGGATTCCAGATCCCATAATGATGATAATGATCCTGTGGTTGTATGTTTGTAAGCACTTGCCCATGCGGAGCATATAGTGGATGTATAAAACCACTCCGCTTATAATTGGTATCAATTCCTTTCGGAGGATAAATAGTTTTGAACTGATAGGTCAACAATGGCTGGTCTCCGGATGAAATGGTTAATGCACTGTCGACTTTCATCCTGATTGAGCCCCCCTTCGCACTTACCTGCTGTGCAGAGCACAGGCTACCTGCAATAAGTACAGGAAGTAAGATCAAGAGGTTTTTAAGATAACTATTCATTTTAATTCCAAAACCACCACACTAAAAGGTGGAATGCTTAGGTTTAGATTTGAACCATTCAATTTTGCTCCATTAAATACTGCAGGAACAATTCTATTCGGGTTTTCAAAGCTGTTATAGTTCTGTAGCTTATCAGACGTCAAAATTCTCCCATTAACAGCTTTATAATTAGCACCCTTAATATTTATAGAAACGGTTTGTGCTTTTTTGGCATCTACATTGACTAAAGAAATATGAGTTAATCCATTTTTATCTTTAGATGCAGACGTCCAGATAGCCTGCAATGTATCTTTTCCAAGTATGTATTTATTACTGCTGACTTCAACGGGAAGCATAGTTGCATCATGATGCACATTATACATTTCCATGACATGATAAGTAGGAGTGAGGACAAGTTTTTCTTCTTTGGTCAATATTACTGCCTGCAATACATTTATTATCTGCGCAAGATTCGCCATCTTCACCCTGTCGCAATGATTATTAAAAATATTAAGCGTAGCTCCGGCAAGTACCGCATCTCTCATTGTGTTTTGCTGAAATAGAAATGCGCCATTGGTTCCAGGCTCCACATCATACCAGCCGCCCCATTCGTCTACTGCCAAATGCTTTTTCTTTTGCGGATCGTATTTGTCCATGATAGCGCTGTGCTTAGTTACTAACTCCTCCATCTGCAGTGCTCTCTTCATGGTGGTAAAATATTCTTCTTCAGAAAAATTGGTAGCTGACCCTTTTTTGCTCCAGTTAATTACCGAGTAATGATGCAAGCCTAATGCATCAAACATCCCTGCAGGCAATTCCTTCATTAATACTTCTGTCCAGTGGTAATCATCATCTGATGCACCGGATGCAATCCGGTATAACTTGTCGCTGTTGTTCCAATTGGTCATAAATGTGGCATACTGGCGATAAATGTTTGCATAGTACTCCACTTTCATGTTGCCACCGCATCCCCACGCTTCATTTCCCAGTCCCCAGTATTTCACACGCCATGGATTTGGTCTTCCGTTTGCCTGCCTGTAATCCGTCATTGGGCTGCTTCCATTTGGATGTGTAGTGTACTTGATCCAATCAGATAATTCCTGAGGTGTGCCGCTACCAACATTGCCACTTAAATAGGGTTCTGCTCCAAGCAACTCACACATATTTAAAAACTCATTTGTGCCAAAACTATTATCCTCTTTTACATTTCCCCACCACACATTGAGCATCGATGGCCTTTCCTTTTTTGGGCCAACGCCATCTCGCCAATGATACGTATCAGCAAAACATCCACCGGGCCAGCGGAGTACAGGCACTTTTAATTTCTTCAACGCCTCAATCACATCAAGTCTCACACCATCCTTATGGGGAATTGTCTTGTTGCTGTCGCCAACATAAAAGCCACCATAAATACAATGACCAAGATGCTCAGCAAAGTGCCCGTAGATATTTTTATCGATGATGTCCTTGCCCTTGTCTGCATTTAACACAATTGTGTTCTGAGCAGAAAGAAAGTTAACGGTGGTCAACCCAATGAACAGAAAAATCTTTCTCATAAGTTGTTTTTATAATATTGTAACAATTTCACTGATTACGCTACTTGTTGTTTTATTCTTAACCCCAGGCTGTCCGCCGCCCACGCTTATTGCAACTTTTCCTTTCGGTTCCAGCATTTTCCCCTCTTCACTTACTAATGATAATTGCTCTGGCGTAAGTGTAAATGATACGTTTTTAGTTTCACCTGCCTTCAAAGAAATTCTCTGGAAGCCCTTCAGTGCTTTTAATGGTGCTTTGCCCTGAGCCTCCTGGTGTGATATGTATAATTGAACAACTTCTTCACCATCTAATTTTCCTGTATTCGTTATTCTTGCGCTTACTGTTACATTTTTACCCGCTGCTGTTTTTGCCGGAACTTTCAGCATATCATATTTAAAGGTCGTATAACTCAAACCGTAACCAAATGGATATAATGCCTCACCTTTGAAATAACGATATGTTCTGTTGTTCATCGAGTAGTCGCTAAACCCGGGCAAATCGTTGTCACTTTTGTAAAAAGTAACCGGCAATCTGCCGGCGGGGTTGTAATCGCCAAACAAAACATCCGCAATTGCAGTGCCAGCACTTTGGCCGCCATACCATGCATTGATGATAGCCGGAATATTTTCATTTTCCCAGGGGATTGCAATAGCACTTCCTGTCATCATCACAAACACTACAGGCTTGCCAGTTGATTTTAATGTCTTCATTAATTCTGTTTGGACAGAGGGCAACAGGATTGAAGTCCTGTCGCCACCATTAAAGCCGGGGGCATTCACTTGCATTTCCTCACCTTCCAGTTGTGGCGAAATACCACCAGCATAAATAATTACATCAGCGTCTTTTACCTTATTTGCAACCGCAGCAAAATCTGTTCTTCTAAAATTACCCGTACGAAGAGCAACATTTGCTTTGCCTTCACCCTGCCAATATTCCAATACCAATTTGTAAACTGAATCTTTTTTTATTGGAAGTTTATACGTTCTTGCACCCCAGCGGTTGCGTTGCCAGGCATTGATCTCAGTTTTTTCATTCACTAAAAACCGGTAGCCATCATCAGCTTCTACTTCAAATGTCATGAAACCATCTCTTGCTGCTGTGTAACTTGAAGTGTATCGAACAGAAAAATTATTGGCGTTGATTCCTTCAACAACGTTTTGGCCTTCCTGCCAGAAATTGTCGATCTTGTTTTCTATTTTGATGGCAACAGCAGTTCCCTGCAATTCCCGGTTAGAAAAATATTCAGCTTTAAACCCTTTATTGCCTTCCCAACCAAACTGATTCGTGACATCTTCATAGACCAACATTGTATCATTGATAAAATTGATCGCCGGCTCATAAATGATTTCCACGCGGCTTCCAAGTTTCTCTTTCAAACCATCAAGCAACGATGCAACCTTTGAGGGGATGCCATTGTAATTTCCTAAAACCGAAATACGGTTATCTGCATTCGGACCAAGTATAGCGATCTTTTTAATTGTTTTCTTTAACGGCAATACATTATTTTCATTTTTCAATAGCACAATACTTTGTTGTGCCATTTTCAAAGCGAGGGCTTTGTGTGCTGGTGCTTCTAAAGCCGATGCTGGTGTCTGTGCATATTTTACCATCGAAGGCGGATCAAACATGCCAAGGCGATAACGGATCATAAACAATCTTCGCAATGAAACATCCAGTTGCTCTTCTTTTATCAAACCACTTTTCACGCCATTATACAATGTATAATAAACGGAAGTGCCGCATTCAATATCGGTGCCATGCAGCACACCGTCTACTGCCGCCGTTACAGAATCCTTATGTGTCTTATGATATTTAAAGAAGTCATCGATCGCCCAGCAATCACTCGTTACATAACCGGTGAAATTCCATTGCTTTCTCAAAATATCATTCATCAGCAGATCATTTGCACAGCAGGGCTGTGTATTCACCGCATTGTATGCACACATCACGCCGGCTACATTTGCTTTTGTCACTAATTCTTTAAATGCCGGTAAATAGGTATCCCACAGATCATAGGTGGAAGGATTAAAATTATCAACATGTCTTGAAGGTTCAGGCCCACTGTGCACTGCGAAATGTTTAGCACATGCTGCAGCTTTTAAATATTTTGGATCTTCTCCCTGTAAACCGCGAACAAATGCACGGGCCAGCATGGCAGTTAGAAATGGATCTTCACCATAGGTTTCCTGGCCACGTCCCCAACGTGGGTCACGAAAAATATTAATGTTTGGTGTCCAGTATGTCAATCCCAAATATCTTTCTCTTGTTCTTCCCAATTCAACTGCTTTGTTATATATCGCTCTTCCTTCAAGTGCCGAATAATCAGCCATGCGATATAATGAAACAGAATCCCATGTCGCGGCCATACCAATCGCCTGCGGATATGATGTTACTTTAAAAGGTGTTCTTGCGACACCATGCAATGTTTCATTCCACCAATCGTATGCAAGGATACCCAATCTTGGCACTGCCGGTGTTGCATTGAGCATTTGTTTTACTTTTTCTTCCAATGTCAGGCGGCTGACCACATCATTCACCCTTTGTTCAAATGGTAATGCCGGGTCCCACATCGGAAAACTTTTATAATCCTGGGCATGAGCCATCAGTGTATAAACCAAAACTGCTAATGAGAAAATCTTTTTCATTTTTATTTACCCGTCTTTTGATGCTGCTATTAAACTCCCTGTAGTATACCCTGAACAGTCGAAGGGTCACTCATTTGTTTCACATTTCACGTTTGACATCTCATTTTTGTTATTTCTGCGCTGTCAGTGTCTCAATGCTTCCATCCTCGTTAAACTTCAATTCTGTTACTTTTACATTTCTCAAATGAGTTTTACCGCTCAATTGCGTATCGTGATAAAAAAGATACCATTTGCCATTCATTTCGATAATTGAATGATGATTTGTCCAGCCTTCAACTGGATTTAATATCACTCCCTGGTAAGTAAACGGCCCGTAAGGATTGTCACCTGTAGCATAACAAAGAAAATGAGTGTCACCGGTTGAATAGGTGAAATAATATTTGCCTTTATATTTAAATACCCATGCAGCTTCAAAAAATCTCTTGTCATTATCTTTTTCTCCAAAATTTCTTCCTTCTTTATCAACAAGTTTTACTTCTTTTACAGGTTCAGAAAAACTGTTCATATCTGCATTCAGTTTTGCTATTCTTGGTAATGCTGCCATCTCTTCCTTTGTCCGGTTTTTAGCGGCTGAGTCGTATTTATTATGATTCCATCGCTGCAACTGACCGCCCCAGATTCCGCCGAAGTACATATAGAATTGTCCATCATCATCTTTGAATACACAGGGGTCTATGCTGTAACTGTTTTTAATCGGTTCTTTTTCTGCTGTGAATGGACCTTCCGGTTTATCACTGACTGCAACACCAATTTGGAAAACATCCTGCTTGTTCTTTACAGGGAAATACAAATAATATTTGCCATTGGCGAATGCGGCATCAGGCGCCCACATTTGTCGTCCGGCCCAGGGCACATTTTTTATATCCAATGCCACGCCATGATCCGTAACCGGGCCACCAATCGAATCCATTGAGAGGACATGATAGTCTCTCATATCAAAATGCCCGCCAAGATCATCTTCTTTGGTTCCCGTAGCCGTATCATGGGAGGGATAAATGTAAATACGATTATTAAACACATGTGCCGATGGATCGGCAGTATAAATATGTGAGACGAGAGGTTGAGAAAGATATTCTTTCTCTTGCGGGGGCTTTGCTTCTGTTGTCGGTTCAGCTTTAGTTTCTTCTGTTTGACTATTGCAGCTAACAATTGCAACCATGCTGAGTCCAATAAAAAAATGTTTTGATTTCATTTTTAGTATTTATTCTTTTATCTCACAGATGTCACACCTGCCTTCCGGTAGGCAGGGACTTACACAAAATTTCTGTGATCATCTCTGTTTTCTGTGAGCAATTATTTCATCCTTGTTTCTGGGACCAGGCTACCCTGGCCCTACTCCGCGAAAATCCAAAACCAATCTCTGCAACACAACTTTCGGATTCACCATCCAATACAACACAAATTAAAAACCAATACTATTGCCACCATCAACCGGTAACACAACTCCGGTAATATATTTAGCCGCATCGCTTGCTAAAAACAAGGCTGCATCACCTATATCTGATGGCTGACCCATATAACCCATAGGCGTACGACCGAAAACCTTTGATTTACGTTCGGGATCACTGTTCAGCGCTTTATCAGTCATATCCGTGACAATAAAACCAGGAGCAATTGCATTTACACGAATACCTTTTGGAGAAAGTTCAACTGCCATTGCTCTCGTCATTCCATCAATTGCCGTTTTGCTTGCACTGTAGGCGATCACTTTTGGTAAGCCATATTGTGCTGCCATTGAACTGATATTTATAATAGAACCACTTTTCTGTTTCAGCATCTGTTTAACTACCTCACGACTTATCGCAAACACTGACGTAAGGTTTGTTGTAATTACTTTCTGAAAATCTTCATCGGTCACATCCTGGAATTCTTTTTTCATATTGATGCCTGCATTATTCACCAGCACATCTATCTGTCCGAATTGCTTGATCACTTCACAAACAAAAGAAGGAATCGATGAAAGATTGCTTAGATCGCAAATCTTCGCATAGCTATGTTCACCTAATTTTTCTTTTGCCTCCTTTAATTTCTTTTCATCGCGACCAACAATGATGGTCTCAATTCCAGCTTGTGTAAATTTTTCTGCGATAGCTAAACCGATACCTGAGCCACCTCCTGTAACAATAGCCACTCTTTTTGTTTGTGTTGTCATGGTTCTTAATTTTATTGATCAATTTCCCGGTGCATATAAAATTCTGATGTTTTGATAATATTCCAATGTTTTATCTGGCTTTTCATATTGGGCGGGAATCGGCATTTTACTGAATGTTTGAAAGTAGAGCAAACAAGCATTGCGCCACCATATCGCATCTTTCACCTGGATACCCAGCAATTGCGCTACATGACCGAATCTTTCCGGATCGATGTATTTGTTCATTTTATTCCATTGCTGCTGTATTGCTTTTATTGAATCTACTCCTGTGTAATATTTATAACATAACTCATCCCATAAGGTTCTTCCTGATTTCATCTTATGTTTCCATGGTACATGGTGAAACCATAACAAATAATCTTCCGGACATTTATCGATATCATCATATTGTCTTTGAACCTCACTTGAATATTGAGCCAACGCATTTGTTCCCGTTGGCGTTCTGTCAAATCCAATCCCAATCGAATCTGCCTTGTGGTAATAAACAGGATTCCAGTCGGGACGATTCAACGTGTTTCCCCATGGCATTGGGCCATAGTGATGTCCATTGTACATTATGTGTGTCAGGCCGAGCGGCGTCATATAGTTCACTAATGTTTCATGTGATTGAAGCATTATTTTTTTTACGGTTTCAACAAAAGATTTATCGTTCGAAAATGTCTGTCTGATCCATTCATCGGCGATTTGTGCAGATGAAAGGCCATGATCCCAGCATAATCTTCCCAGCGAATACCAGTTTGCCTGGGCAAACGGATGACCGCACCAGTTGATGTCATTACCAATATTACTCACACCTGCCATTCCATTTAATGAATAATTATCAAGCGAACCATCTACAACTTTAGCAACAGTTGACCCTTTTCCTTTGGAGTAGGTATCAGTATTCAACACTTCTTTGAACATTGGTACTTCAAAAACCAAATGCGTTCCTTGTCCCAAATATTCCTGCGTCAGCTGAAATTCCATCATCAGAGGTGTTTGCTTCATCGCGCCGAAAAGAGGAGAGAACGGTTCTCTTGGTTGAAAATCTATGGGGCCATTTTTTACTTGTACTAATACATTTTTTTTAAACTTTCCATCAAGGGGTTTAAATTCTTCATAAGCTTGTTTGAACCTGTCGTTAGAAGTTTGGCTATAAACAAAGGCGCGCCACATTACAATACCATTAAACGGAGCTACCGCATCAGCAAGCATATTGGCTCCATCCGCATGAGTCCTGTTATAATCCTGGGGCCCGGGTTGTCCTTCAGAATTTGCCTTCACCAAAAAACCACCAAAGTCGGGTATCAATTCATATATCTCTTTTACTTTTTGTTGCCACCAAAGTTGAACGGTGTCATTTATGGGGTCTGCAGTTCTTAATTTACCGATCTCGATCGGTGCACTGAATCTTGCCGTGAGATAAACCTTTATTCCATAAGGCCGGAACAGATCGGCCAAGGCTTTCACCTTTTCCAAATAAGGTTTAGTAAGAATAACCGCATTAGCATTTACATTAGTTAAGACAGTTCCATTTATACCGATTGAAGCATTCGCTCTTGCATAATCGACATATCGTTTATCTATAAAATCAGGAAGTTTATGCCAATCCCAAATTGAAAAACCAGCATAACCTCTCTCAACTGTTCGATTGAGATTATCCCAGTGATTAAGCAACCGCAATTTTAGTTTGGGTGCTGAGACAATAGAAAGACCAGTGATTGGTTGATAAGTTTGCATTAAACGTAAAAAATGAAACACGCCATACATCACACCAATTTCAGTATTAGCTGTGATGATGGTTTTGCCGGGTCTTGTTTTGATAATAAACCCCTCTTTACCGATACGTATCAATTCATCTTTTGTAACGATTGATGATAATATTGCCGACGAAGTAGAAATTCCGGCTATAAATGAGCTTGCTTTATCAATTGACGATAATATTCTAAAAGGTGTTCCTGTTAATCCTGAAAAGGCACGGCCCAATTCGGTTCTAATGATAGCAACTGTTTGAGTTGAACCGAAGACAACGGGGCTGTTAATTTGTTTTTTGTACTGACTAAGTATTGCAGTGTTTGAAATCTTATTATACCGGAGCCAAAGATCATAACCATCTTCTGCTCTTGACAAAGCCGGTAAGATTATAAATATGATAAGCAGTCCTTTTCTCATTATTAGTATAAAAAGGGTCAATGATGGCCTTTTTTCTTCAACGATGATTTTCTTATAACCAGATCTGAACGTATTACTATTGTTTGCGTATGTTTAATATTTGATATTCCTTTTAAATGATTGATGAGGTTCCGCGCAGCAATTTCGCCCATATCCATCCCCGGGTAATCAATAGTCGTCAATTGCGGCTCTACAATTTTTCCTATTGCATCATTATTGAAACCGACTACTGCGATATCATCCGGAATATTGATCCCATGCTCTTTTAATGTTTGCATACATACAGCGGCAGAAAAATCATTGGTAATAAATGCTCCATCAGGTAGTGGTTTCATTTTTAAAATTTCCAGCGCCGCTTCAATACCGCATTGCTCACTAAGGTCTTTTATTAACACATAGTCTTTATTAAAGGGAATATTATTATCAAATAATGCATCGGTATAGCCCTTATGACGCTGTGCGTATACATTTCGTTTTAAACTTGCAGTCACCAGGACAATACGCTTGCATCCTTGGTCAATCAGATGTTGAGTGGCCTGGTACCCGCATTTATAATTATCAATAATTACCTTGGTGCTTTCGCTATCTTCTTCCACACGATCAAAAAATATTACAGGGATAGCTCTGTCATAAAAATATTTATAATGATCGAGCCCTTGTGTATCAAAAGCCAGCGATGCAATGAGTCCGTCAACTCTTTTATGAAATAGATTTAACGCGTTCGCCGATTCCTTTTCGAAACTTTCAGAAGAGTGTGCAATAATAAGATCATAACCCGCTTGGGTAGTAACTTTTTCAATACCTGCAAGAACAGAGGTAATAAAATTACTGTTCAATTCATGCACGATAACACCAATTGTATTTGTTTTTTGTTTTCGAAGGTTGCTTGCAAATGTATTATGACGATAGCCAAGTTCTTTTGCTGCATCCTGTATTTTCTTTTTTGTGTTTTTGTTAATGGCGGGATGGTTCTTTAAAGCACGGCTTACCGTAGCAGAAGACAGTTCGAGTTTCTGCGCAATATCATAAATCGTCACTTCTTTTTTTGGCTTCATGTTGCAATCGGTTGCATAAAAGTCGCAAAAAAAATCAAATAAAAAACAATTATAAAGATTTGTTTTTTAAAGAAGATTCACGAACAACAAGGTCTGCTCTCAAAACAATCCTATTTGTTGTTTTAGTACTGCTCAATCCTTTAAGATGACCAATTAAATTCATTACAGCGACTTCGCCTACGTGATAACCTGAATAATTTACGGTCGTTAAATTTGGTTCAATCACTTTGCTGATCGGGTCGTTGTTAAAGCCGGCAAACGCAATATCCTCAGGTATCCTGATCCCAGCCGTTTTCAGATGGATCATACAGTGGACTGCTGCCGTATCGTTAGCACTAAAAACTCCATCAGGCCGCTTATTCGGTTTCATTTTCAGAATGTGTTTTGCCGCATCCGAACCAGCTTCCTCATTAAGATTACTTATGTAGATAAGTTTTTCATCAAATGGTATTTTATGATCCTGGAGTGCTGTTTTATAGCCCCTTAATCTTTCAGAATAAACATCTCGTAACATGTTACCGCCCAGATGCATAATTCGCTTACAACCCTGTTCCAGTAAGTGTTTGGTGACTTCATAGGCCGCTTTAAAATTATCAATTAACACACTTGTGCTTTCACTATGATTATATGTTCTGTCAAAAAAGACCACCGGAATCCCTTTCGCAAAAAATGGATGCAAATGAGAGATATTTTCCGTATCATATGCCAGAGAGATCAAAAGCCCATCTACTCTCTTATTATACATGGTATGGGCATTTGCCTTTTCTTTTTCTCTTTTTTCCAATGATTGTGTAATAATCAAATTATAATGCTCGCGGCTCGCAGCATCTTCCATGCCCGCCAGTACTGATGACATGAAATTACTGTTGAGCCGAGGTACAATAACTCCTATTGTCTGTGTACGTTTGCTTCTTAAGCTGCTTGCAAACGTGTTTGAACGATAACCCAATTCCTTTGCAGCATCGGCAATTTTTCTCCTGGTATTTTTATTAATCGTAGGATGATTTTTTAGACCTCTGCTGACGGTGGTAGCAGAAATATTCAAATGTTTAGCAATATCGTAGATCGTTATTTCTTTTTGTTCTGCCATGGTGATGGTTGCGGTTACAAATAAAAGAAGCATTTTTTGAAAAAAAAATTGCAATCGGTTGCAATTTTTAAAAAAACTCTTATATTCGCTATGCGAAGATGCAGTACCTGCTTGCTGCATCACACCAAAAAATTATTTACGACCGGCTGCTGTATGAAAAAAATTGGAATTCATTTTCAAGTTTTCTCCTTCGTTTCTGCGTTACATGCAGTCATTAAAAACTTTTCCCTGGCGTTCCGTCTTCCCAATAGAAATAAGGTCTGTTGCATAATTGCTTTATGTAATTATTCATTCATTAAAACCAGAATCTCAACTTTTCAACTGCCAAAATAAACATTATGAAAAAATCTGCCATTTTGAAAAACTTAAACCCGCAAATGAGATTGCGGTCATTAAAACCAACGGTTTTAATGTTACTGATCTTTCTTTTGTTTTCTCTTTGCGGTTCCGCGCAGGAAATAGCAATTAAGGGACGTATAGTAAAGGATGATGGGCAACCCTTAGCCCGTGCCTCTGTAACTGTGAAAGAAACAGGTAAAGGCACCGCAAGTAATGACCAGGGTGAATTTGAGATCTCCGCTCCGGGGAATGCAACGTTAGTTATTTCGTCAGTTGATTTTGTAACACAGGAAATAAAAGTCAATAACAGAACTTCTGTTAATGTAACATTAGCTTCATTGGAAAAGAGCTTAGGCGAAGTGATTGTTGTTGGTTACGGCACACAACGAAAAGAAGCTGTTACAGGATCTGTCGCTTCCATCAGTGGTAATAAAATGCGTGAGGTTCCTGCGCCCAATATTTCTCAAGCCTTACAGGGAAGGTTAGCCGGCGTGGAAATGTCACAAACCTCAACCCGGCCGGGAGCGACCATGCAGATCCGCGTTAGAGGTGCACGGTCGTTGAGCGCCGATAATAATCCGTTGATCGTTCTTGATGGAATACCTTTCATGGGATCCTTAGCGGATATCAACCCTAACGATGTCAAGAGTACCGAGGTTCTTAAAGACGCTTCAGCAACTGCAATTTACGGTTCGCGTGGCGCCAATGGAGTTATTCTTATTACAACAGACAAAGGAACCAAGAATAGAAAACCCCAGATAAGTTATAATGGTTATGTTGGTACGCAAGAGATATTTGCAAAATACCCTATGATGGACGGTCCGACATTTGTGGCGCTTCGTGCTGCAAGGGGTCAATACGCTAACGGGCAGGATGAATCTAATGATATTAATACCGATTGGCAGGATCTATTTTACCAAACTGGTATCGTTCAAGATCACAACGTTAGCCTCTCAGGCGGTTCAGAAACCGGCAATTACAGTTTTGGATTGGGTTATTACAACAATGAAGGTGTAATCCCTACGCAGACATACACGCGATATTCAATACGCGGCTCACTTGATCAGCAGGTTGGAAAATACTTCCGTGTAGGTTTTACTTCCTATAACAACTTTAACGAAAGCGAGGGGAACCAGGTGGGCTTATATAGTACATTAAGTATGTCGCCTATTTCCACCCCGTATAACCCTGATGGCACGACAAAAAGAGCAATACGTATGTCAATAGACAATCAATATGTGTACACGAAAGAAGTGATAGAAAGATTACATGACGATGATCAATGGATTAACGAAACCCGTGGTTTTGCATCTTATAATGCCATTTTTGGCGAGGTGAAGGCGCCATTCCTCGATGGATTGAAGTATAGGGTGAATCTCGGACTGGATTATATACAATCCAATAGCGGCGCTTATACAGGACAAGGGGTAGGTGATGGACTCAATCCTAATACTGCATCATCGGCTTCTGTTGACAACAGGCTTACTTATCACTGGACACTTGAAAATCTGCTTAGCTACGACCATACTTTTTCCGCCAAGCATACGGTGAATGCGGTAGCCTTGTACTCCGTGGAGCAGAGTAAATACAACAGATCTAACATGTCGGCCCAGGATATACCTGCTGATGCTTTTCAATATTATAACCTTGGTCAGGCTGCCGGTCAAATAATTGTAAATCCGGCCAACCAGGATTACCAGTTATGGGGACTGATGTCTTATATGGGACGTGTGATGTACTCATACGACAACCGATATATGATATCTGCTACTGTGCGTTCCGATGCTTCATCAAGGCTGGCTGAAGGGCATAAATGGCATACTTATCCCGCCGTATCTGTAGGATGGAATATAGGTAAGGAATCGTTCATGAACGGAATTTCCTTTATAAACAGTCTGAAACTGCGTGCGGGATATGGTGAAACTTCCAACCAGGCGATTACGCCCTATGCTACACTTGGGCTATTAAGTACGAGGCCTTACAACTTCGGTCCCTCGAGCTATTCTACCGGCTATTATGTGACCCAATTACCGAATGTAGATTTAGGTTGGGAGTTCTCAAAGACCTGGAACTTCGGTGTTGACTTCTCCCTTCTTAAAAACCGCTTGTCTGGTACCATGGAGTATTATCTAACAAAAACTGAGGACGTTCTTCTTGGCCTTGGCCTGCCGCCTACATCTGGTGTGAGCGGATTTACTGCAAACATTGGGGCGACGGAAAACAAGGGATTTGAACTTAGCTTGAATGGCGTCATTCTTGACGATGCGAATGGTTGGACATGGGAGGCGGGGTTTAACATTTATACGAACGACAATAAACTGGTATCGCTTGCCTCCGGGCAAACCAGGGATGAAGGTAATATGTGGTTTGTAGGCCATAATATTAACGCGATTTATGATTATAAAAAGGTTGGCCTTTGGAACACCACTAAAGATAGTGCTGACGGTTACATGAACATCCTGGAGCCGGGTGGAAGAGTTGGAATGATCAGAGTACAGTACACCGGCGGTTTTAACCCTAATGGCACACCGACCAGAGCAATTGGAACTGCCGACCGGCAAATTATAGATGTTGATCCCGACTTTCAGGGTGGCTTTAATACCCGAGTATCCTATAAGGGATTTGATTTAGGGCTCGTGGGTCTTTATAGAAGTGGCGGCATTCTTGTCAGCACGATTCATGGTGCAAACGGCTATCTCAATTTGCTGACTGGGCGCCGGAATAATTTAGACGTTGACTACTGGACACCCTCCAATACCGGCGCTAAATATCCCAATCCCGCTGGCCCTATTAGCAACGATAATCCAAAATATGCAAGCACACTGGGTTATTTTGATGCCTCCTTCCTGAAGATTCGTACTATAACATTGGGATACGACTTCAGCCGAAGCCTGATAAAAAATTCTGGCGTTAAAATGCGCATGTACTTTACTGCTCAAAACCCTTTTGTTATGTTCTCACCATACCATGACGAGTCTGGTCTCGATCCTGAAACTAACTCTTTCGGAAATGAAAATCAAGCAGCCGGTAGTTATCCAAGACGCATTCTGACTGTAGGGTTTAATACACCTTCAACCCGCAACTACATTCTGGGCGTTAATTTGACATTTTAAAATATACGAATATGAAACATATACAAATAAAATCTGTTATCGTATCAACGCTGTTTATATTGCTTGCTTCGGGCTGTAAGAAAATCCTGGAGGAAGAGCCCCGTAGTATTTACACCCCCGAATTTTTCAAAACTGAAAAAGGAGTTCTGGGCGGTATCACGTCGCAGTATGCACATCTGCGCTTTATATACGGCCAACCCTACTACTATAATGCATTAGAAACCGGTACGGACGAATATACCTACGGTCAAAGCGCTGACGGTAATCATAAGGATATGGATCTTAGTGGTGTTGGAAACCTGACTGGTGCAAGCAGCCGGTCTGATGTGTTATGGGGGGTCGCCTTTTCTAACATAAATACAGCCAGTGGTATTATTGAGAATGCCGCTGCGGTTGGACTCTCGAATGCGTTGATTGCCGAAGCCAGGTTTTTCCGTGCTTTTGATTACTTTATGCTAGTACAAACATTTGGTGGGGTGCCGCTTGATCTGGGCGCAGGAGAATTAAAATTCAATACAACTCCCTCAAGAAAATCTGTTCGCAACACCGTGCCTGAAGTTTATACTAAAGCCATATTCCCCGACTTGCTAACAGCGATAAACGATTTGCCTGTTACAGGGAGGGTGACCGGCGGAGCAACTAAAACACTTGCACGCCTTTACCTCTCAAAAGCCTATTTAACGTATGCATGGTGGCTGCAAAATCCAAACAATATCCCTACGTACCCGGCATCGCCGAGAACAGACCCCGACGGCCACGATGCAGCATATTATTTTCAAAAAGCTTATGACATAGCGACACAGGCCATTACCGAGCCAGGTCCTTTTGCTTTGGAGAATACTTTTTATGACGTGCATGTAGGCGGTAATGACCGTAACAAAGAAATGCTGCTGTATGCCGACCACACCCAGGAAAGCGAGTTTTATAATGGGTCACCTATAACAGGGTTTCAAAGTGAAATAGGTAATGATGGTAGAAACTCAGCCGTTTGGTTTGTTACCTGGAACTATACGAATATAAGGAGCGCTCCCAATCCTGATGGCACTGGTGCTGGTGTAAGTTCTGTGCAAAGGGAAGCAGCCCAGGGTTTAGGACGTCCCTATATTCGCATGGCTCCCCCTATCGGAGTTTTTACAAATACCTTTGACGAAAAAACGCTGGATTCCCGTTATGACGGTACTTTCAGCACTGTTTATAGGGCCAACTGGCCAAAAGGAGGAACCACTAATGCAACCCTCTATAACGCTAATGACATGGCGGTCACTCCGGGTCAACCCATATTGAGCTTCCTGGAGTATCAATCACAGGCAGTCGGACTTGTTTATCCGACCGGGGGATCTTTTCCTGGCAAAACTTCCAATGGCGTTGGTGCCGGTCAAATGCCTGGCAGAGCTGATTTTGTTGTTGCACCGAACGGTATAAGCAGGCTTATGTTTCCTGGCCTCTGGAAAATGGGGACATATCGCACGGATAATGCTGGTGGACTTGGTCAGCCGAATGCTCCTCTTACCCGTCCTTTCAAAATTGCCAAATTTTCCGAGTTATATCTTATAGCAGCCGAAGCTGCCGTAAAGGGAGCTACAACTGTAGCAGGTAAAACAGCCAGAGACCTGGTTAATGTGATTCGCGCACGGGCAGGCAAGTGGAAATTTTCCAACAAGGACAATGCTGCGTTGGTTGCAGACAATAGCGCAGCGGTCACCGCCGCAACTCCTGCAACTATCGATATTAATTATATTTTAGCCGAGCGTTCCCGTGAATATTTCGGAGAAGGTTTGCGCTGGTTCGATCTTGTTCGTACGCAAAAGTGGAACGAGCTGGCTGGTACTTATCAAATATGCGGTACCGCCGCCGGGGATCACACACCCGTAACGGTAACACGTACTATTCAGCCATTTCATTATCTGCGGCCCATACCACAGGGTCAGCTTGACGGCATGGAGGCAACACCGGAGGAAAAGGCTGCCTATCAAAATCCTAACTATCAATAAGTTTTTCTTTCATATCAAGCATTAGTTGATAAACAGGGATGATTATTCATCCCTGTTTTAAAATCAGTGCTAAGCAATTTCTTTACAATAAATTTAATGCAGTACGACAACTTCTGGTATGATGAAAAGAATTAAAAATAAATGAGCGATACGATGAAGAACAGGGTACTTTTTTTCATATTATTTTTAACGGCCGGTCTATTTTCTTGCAGCAAAAGAAATACTCCAACGCCGCCAGTCACACCACCGGTCGTTCCAGAGTCAACCTTAAAAGATGCCGCGAGTTATACGATCGGTGTAGGCGTGAGTTATGATCTGTTGAAGAACAATACAAGCTATTCTGGTTTAGTGAAAACACAATTTGACCGGATAACACCGGAATACCAGATGAAGCATGGTGCCAATGTAAGAAATGATGGCTTATTCGATTTTGCAAAAACCGACGAGCTCGTAAATACATTAGCAGCGGCAAATGGTCTTACAGTTTTTGGCCATACATTGGTATGGCATCAAAATAATAATGGCACCTATCTGCGTTCATTAGCTGGTACAACCGGACCTAATCTTATTTCAAATCCCGGATTTGAAAATGGATTCACTAATTGGTTCACGCAAGTTTCATCAACACTACCGACAGCGGGTTCGATCACAGCGGAATCAACAGATATGCATGCAGGAACGCAAGCTGCAAAAATTGTCGTAACTACACCCGGCCCTAACGCCTACAGCATACAGATCGTTTCGGATAATTTTAGCGTTGCAAGCGGGGCAGTTTATAAATTAAGGTTCTGGGCAAAGGCTGCGGGCAATGCCCAATCGTTAAGAGCAGTGGCGCAGGGAACATCGTATTATGCACAGCAAGAACAGCCATTGACAACTACATGGGCCCCGTACACTTTTAATTTTACACCAGCAGAAAATTCAATTTCAATAAAATTTCATTTTCCGAATGCCGGCATCTTCTTAATTGATGATCTTAGTGTAGGACTTTCGTCAACCGTGTTGGATCCCATTCTGGTAGATAATGCTTTGCATTACTGGATCACCACAATGGTTGATCGTTATAAAGGAAAAGTCGCGGGTTGGGATGTGGTGAATGAAGTAGTCGTAGATGGCACTGGTGATTTAAGAACAAGTTCCAATTCGACAGCGACGGTTGATAATTTTTATTGGGCAGACCATCTTGGAAGAAGCTATATCGCCAATGCTTTCCGTTGGGCAAATGCCACCGATCCTTCAGCAAAGCTTTTTATCAATGATTATAATCTTGAATCGGATAACAGGAAACTGGATTCTGTGATCAAGTTGATCAATGAATTAAAAACTACTGGCGTCCCGATCCATGGTGTGGGCTTGCAAATGCATATAAGCATTAATACAGGCAATGCCGGCATTGATAATGCATTTCAGAAATTAGCAGCAACCGGTTTACTGATACATGTATCGGAAATGGATGTACGGATAAACCCATCAAATATTGCGGGTTTTTCCGCAACATCAGCCTTGTTTGATCAACAGGCAGAAAAATATAAATACGTTGCCCAATCATATTTTCAAAACGTTCCGGCGGCTCAGCGTTTCGGCATTACGATGTGGAATCTTACGGATGCAGATAGTTGGATAGTTTTGGGTGGTAAAGTCGATTTTCCGACCTTATTTAACAGCAGTTATCAAAAGAAACCTGCCTTCAGTGGTTTGCTGCAAGGCATAAAATAATTTTAATCTTTTATTAAAAACGAAAATAATCATGACTACAATAATTGAAACCAAAAAATACTTTAAAAGTGTCAGTAAAATAAAATTTGAAGGAATTGAGTCAGACAATCCCTTTGCATTTCGCTGGTATGATGAAAATAAAATTGTCGCTGGTAAGTCAATGAAAGAATATTTGCGTTTTGCATGCGCCTACTGGCATAGCTTTAATGGCAACGGTGCCGATCCATTCGGAGAACCGACTCATTTGTTTTCATGGAATGAAAAGACGGATGCAATAGAAAGAGCAAAAGATAAGGCTGACGCGGCGTTTGAATTTATAACAAAACTTGGTTTGCCGTACTATTGTTTTCACGACGTGGACGTAGTTGACTATACCAATGATGTAAATGAAAACGATAAGCGATTACATGCTATCACAGACTATTTGAGTGAAAAGCAAACAGAAACAGGTGTAAAACTTCTTTGGGGCACGGCCAATCTTTTTTCAAATAAAAGGTACATGAATGGTGCAGCGACGAACCCTGATTTTCATGTATTGTCCCATGCAGCCGCCCAGGTAAAAGCGGCATTGGATGCAACAATTGCGCTAGGCGGCGAGAATTATGTTTTCTGGGGTGGGAGAGAGGGATATATGAGTTTGCTAAATACGAACATGAAAAGAGAGAAAGAGCACCTTGCTAAATTTTTACATGCGGCAAAAGACTATGCAAGAAAGAATGGTTTTAAAGGAACATTTTTTATTGAACCAAAACCATGCGAGCCCAGTAAACATCAATATGACTATGATTGTGAAACTGTGATTGGTTTCTTGCGTCAATTTGATCTGTTGAATGACTTTAAATTAAATGTGGAAGTAAATCATGCAACACTGGCCGGGCATACATTTACTCATGAATTGCAAGTAGCGGCTGATGCGGGTTTACTCGGAAGCATTGATGCAAACCGCGGCGATTATCAGAATGGTTGGGATACTGACCAGTTTCCAAATGATATAAATGAATTGACAGAAGCAATGCTTGTTATTTTGCAGGCAGGTGGTTTTAAAGGTGGCGGAATAAATTTCGATGCAAAGATCCGCCGCAATTCAACTGATTCAGAAGATCTGTTTCATGCTCACATCGGCGGTATGGATGCTTTTGCAAGAGCATTACTAACTGCAGATAATATTTTAAATAAGTCTGATTATAAAAAATTCAGAAAAGAAAGATATGCTACATTCGATAGCGGTAAAGGAAACGAGTTTGAAGAAGGAAAGCTATCTTTAGAAGACCTCAGAACCTATGCTATTGAAAATGGTGAGCCTGCTCTGAAGAGCGGCAAGCAGGAATATCTTGAAAATATTATCAATCGTTTTATATAACTACTTTTAAAACTCTAAACGACTGCTATGAATAGTTATCTAACCGGGTTAGACTGGGCCATCATATTACTTTACTTCGGCGTTATTGCCGGTATTTCCTGGTGGGCCGTAAAAAAGAAAGATAAAACCTCAGCCGATGATTATTTTCTTGCCGGTCGTCACTTAGGCTGGTTTGTGGTTGGCGCTTCTATTTTTGCGTCAAATATCGGTTCTGAACATCTGGTGGGTTTAGCGGGCTCGGGTGCAACTGACGGTGTTGCATTGGCACATTATGAATTGCATGCATGGTGTTTGCTGGTATTGGGTTGGGTAATGGGGCCATTCTTTATGCGTTCAAAAGTTTTTACCATGCCTGAGTTTTTGGAAAGAAGGTTCACTCCAAAAGCAAGAACAGTCTTGTCACTTATCTCATTGTTTACATACATCCTTACAAAAATTGCGGTTGGCATTTTTGCAGGCGGTGTGGTTTTCCGTGCACTATTGCCTGATGTAAACTTCATGGGAATGGATTCATTCTGGATTGGTTCTATTCTGCTTATCATTTTAACCGGTATCTACACAATTATCGGCGGGTTAAGAGCAGTTGTTTATACTGAAACACTTCAAACATTTGTAAAAATTATCGGGGCTCTTTTGGTAACCTACTACGGTTTAGAAGCTTTGGGCGGATGGGATAAACTGAGAGAAATATGTGGTAGCGAAATGTTTAATTTATGGAAACCTATTGTGCCGGAAGGCGTGGAAAGCACATGGGCTCCGGTAAAAGAGGCTGGACGACAAGCATGGTATTTTAATGATAAATATCCATGGCCGGCAATGCTGTTCTGTGCACCGATCATTGGTTTGTGGTATTGGTGTACCGATCAGTATATCGTGCAGCGCATTTTAGGGGCAAAAAATGATAAAGAAGCAAGAAGGGGTAGCATCTTCGCCGGCTTTCTGAAACTTACCCCTGTTTTTCTTTTTATCATTCCCGGTATGATATGCTTTGCGTTGGCCAAAAGCGGAATCAATGCCGATATACAGCAGCGTTTGATGAATACAGATGGAACTGTGAACCGTGAAGCGGCACAAGGTGCATTCGCCATGTTAGTGACACACGTCCTTCCTGTCGGTGTAAGAGGGATTGTGGTTGCAGGATTGCTGGCAGCGTTAATGAGTGCATTAGCCGGGGTTTTTAACGCATCTTCATCTTTGTTCACGATGGATTTCTATTCAAAGCTCAGACCAAAAGCATCACAAGCGCAATTGGTACGTGTTGGTCGTGTAGCTACAGTGGTAATGGTAGTTATAGGATTGCTTTGGATACCTGTTATACAAGGAGCAAAAGGTTTGTATGATTATTTGCAGGGTATACAAGCCTATTTAGCGCCACCAATATTTGTTGTTTTCTTTTTTGGAGTATTTATGAAACGGGTAAATGGTCCGGGTTGCCTGGCAACACTGATCACAGGATTTATCATGGGATTGATCAGGCTTATGATCGATACACCCGTCAAACTGGGAGGCGCCCCATACGAAGAAGGTTCGTTGCTTTGGATAATCAACAATACTTTCTTCCAATACTATAGTCTTTTAATTACTATCGTTTGCATTATTGTATTCCTGGCGGTAAGCTATGCAACAAAACCACCTGATTATGCAAGGATCAGCGGACTTACATTCTCAACTTTAACACGGGAAGACAGGATTGAAAACCGTGCAAGCTGGAATTGGAAAGACGTGTTCCTGTCAGTATTGTTGATCGCAGCGATCATTGCTATTTATATGTATTTTACGGGATAGCAGGAAGTTTTTTCCAATTTATACTAATAATCGATAATTATTGATTAATAATTATTGATTATTTTTCTTTTAATGAAAAATCCTTACTTCATAATACTTTTACACCAATAAAAAGTACCAAATGTTGATGCATCAGACAATGCGATGGTTCGGGCCGAATGATGTGGTTAACCTGTGGGATATCCGACAGGCAGGCTGTGCCGGAGTTGTCACTGCTTTACATCATATTCCAGTTGGCGATGTCTGGACAATTGATGAGATAGAAAAACGCAAAGCGATGATCGAATCAGCAGGCATGACATGGACCGTTATTGAAAGTTTGCCTGTGAGCGACGATATTAAAAGACAAAGCGGAAATTATTTACAGCATATCGAAAACTACAAACAAAGTATTCGCAACGTCGCCGCATGTGGGTTGAAGGTCATCACTTATAACTTTATGCCGATACTTGATTGGCTGCGCACTGATACACAATACGAGATGCCTGACAAAAGCACAGCACTATATTTCAACCGTGCTGATTACTTGGTATTTGATTTGTTCTTACTGAAAAGACCCGGGGCAGAAAAAGATTATTCCGCTGATGAATTAAATAAGGCGAAAAAGAGAAATGAAGAACTGTCTTCTGAGCAAAAGAAAAAACTATATGCCAATATGATGATGGGTTTACCCGGCAGTGACGATTCATTTACGCCTGAACTGGTATTAACAGAATTAAAAAAATACGAAGGTATCGATGCAAAAAAATTAAAGCAACATCTTTTTTATTTTTTACTACAAGTAGTGCCCGTGGCGGAAGAATGTAATGTAAAAATGGCCATACATCCTGATGACCCGCCATACTCTGTGCTCGGTTTGCCAAGGATCATGAGTACGGAAAATGATGCCGCCGATATGCTGAGTGCCGTTCCATCCTCTGCAAATGGCTTTTGCTTTTGTACCGGAAGTTTTGGGGCAAGAGCAGATAATGATATTCCGAAAATGCTGAAACGTTTTGGAGATCATGTTCATTTTCTCCATTTGCGAAATACAAAACGCGACAGCGAAGGAAACTTTTATGAGGCCGATCATCTTGCCGGCGATACAAATATGTATGAGGTCGTCACAGAGATATTGCTAATACAAAAGCGAAGAAACATTTCGATTCCTATGCGGCCGGATCATGGTCATCAAATGCTCGATGATCTTAAAAAGAAAACCTATCCTGGTTATTCTGCCATCGGCAGATTAAGAGGTCTTGCTGAATTAAGAGGGCTTGAATACGGTATTCATCAATCAATGATCAATTGATATTCTTATATTTTTTTCTGGCAGGCATCGCACAAAGTTGAATTACTTTAATTTTACTGATCATTGATTGTCCGATATAAAAATATCTTTAATGGAAGGGAAAGAACAGGTTTTCAAAAAAGTAGCCACACTGCTTGCAGCCGCAAACTTCACTATTGTTGACAAAGATGAATCCCGACCCTGGGGTGGCTTTTATGTTATTGATGAAACACAGGCAATTCGATTTGCCAAGCATTTCTTTCCGGAAGAAAATTTAAATGAACTAAAGATTACTAATAAACTTAGTCCTAAGATTTTGATTGTAGCACCACATAAAAGATTGAGCTGGCAATACCATCATCGGCGTGCTGAAATCTGGAAATGCATAAGCGATACAGTGAGCGTGGCAACAAGTGATACGGATGAACACACGCATACCTACATCTTAAATAATGGAGATATCATAAAGCTTGCCACCGGAAAAAGGCATCGGCTTATTGGTATGAATGAATGGGGTATAGTGGCAGAAATATGGCAGCACACCGACGAATCTAATCCAAGCGATGAAGATGACATCATTCGCCTGCAGGATGATTATAACAGGAAATAGTCCTGCATGTACATACCTCACACATCCTGATCAAAACATGGTAACAGTTTTGCTTAATGGTAACAAACTAAATGAAGATTGATTAGGGCAGAAACTTATTTTTGTACCGGATGAAACATCTTAAGGCGTTAAATAAATATTTCTGGAAGTATAGAGTACGGCTTGGTATCGGCGCACTATTTATTATTATTTCAAACTACTTCGCTGTACTGGCTCCGCAGGTAACCAGTTTCATTATAGATCATGTCCAAAAAAGTATTGATGATACACGGGGAGTGGTAACCAGCGTATCTCAAAACCACGATCGTGAATATGATGTTCTTGTGGTAGGTTTTATTGATTGGATAAAAAAGAACTTCTATCAGGATTCTGATTTGTCAAAGGTGGTTATTCTGTGCGGTATAACTATTTTATTACTGGCCCTGCTTCGCGGTTTCTTTATGTTCCTGATGCGGCAAACGATCATCGTAATGAGCCGCCATATTGAATACGACCAAAAAAATGAAGTATTTCAGCATTACCAGCAACTTGATACTTCATTTTACAAAACACACAGTACAGGCGACCTGATGAGCCGGATGGCTGAGGATGTAGCGAGGGTAAGAATGTTTACGGGTCCGGCTATTATGTACCTCATTAATCTAGTTGCACTTATTTCTTTAAGCCTGTTTTTCATGCTGAAAAAAGATGTTGAGCTGACTGCGTACGTGTTGGCTCCGTTGCCTGTACTTGCCATCAGCATTTATTATGTAAACAGCATCATCAATAAAAAGAGTGAAAAGATACAGGCTTTGCTTGCTAATCTTACTACGAATGCACAGGAATCTTATTCCGGTATCAGGGTGATAAAGTCATTTGTACAGGAAAAAGCCATGCTTGGATTTTTTGAAAAAAACAGCGAAGAATATAAAAAAAATGCGATTGGTCTTTCAAAGGTCGAGTCATTGTATTTCCCGTCAATGGCATTGCTTATTGGCTTAAGCACGCTGCTGACAATTATGATCGGCGGTTACTATTATATTTATTATCCTGCGCGAATGTCTCTGGGAACAATTACCGAGTTTGTAATCTACATCAATATGCTCACGTTTCCGGTAAGTGCTATTGGCTGGACGGCAAGCATGATCCAAAGAGCTGCCGCCTCTCAAAAAAGATTAAACGAATTCTTGAATACCGATCCCACTATTTATAGCCTGGCCTCAGCTGATAAAATTGATCTTAAAGGCAACATTGAATTCAGGGCCGTGGATTTTACTTATTCTCATACAGGCATTGAAGCATTGAAAAATTTTAACCTCTCAATTAAAAAAGGAGAGAAGGTTGCGGTCATTGGCAGAACTGGCAGCGGGAAATCTACAGTTGCACAATTACTGCTCCGGATGTTTGATGTCACCAATGGGAGGATCGAGTTGGAAGGAAAAGACATCAGGGACATCGATCTTAGATCATTACGTGAACAGGTCTCTTATGTACCCCAGGATGTGTTTTTGTTCAGCGATACCGTTGCGAACAATATTTCTTTTGGCATCCAGGATGGTAATAAAATTCAGGTCGAAAAAGCTGCGGTTGAAGCAAGTGTCCACAAAGAAATATTGGGATTTACAGAACAATACGAGACACTGATCGGCGAAAGGGGTGTCACATTGAGTGGTGGTCAAAAACAAAGAATTTCTATTGCCAGGGCATTAATAAAGAATCATGGATTGGTGATCTTCGATGACTGTCTAAGCGCGGTGGACGCGAAAACTGAAAATGAAATAATCGGGAATCTATATGAGTACCTGGAAAACAGGACTGCGATCATTATCACGCATCGCATATTCTCGCTTTTCCACTTTGACAAAATAGTGGTAATTGAGGATGGACAGATTGTAGAACAAGGCACTCATGAGGAGCTACTCAGTCTAAACGGTTATTATACTGAATTATATAATCGTCAGCAGCAGCAGGACTCCCAGTCCCGTTGACGAATCAGATGGTACCCGACGGGAAACAAAATCCCCACAAATTTGGCTGTATCAAAAACATAATTATATTTGTGACTTCCTAAGAATGTGATTATTAAATCAGTAAAACACACACAGTGGCCTACGAGAATAACAACGAAAACAAAATGGAAAGCATTTACAGCAAACGAATTCGTGCTGGTAAGCGCAGAACTTATTTCTTTGATGTGAGAACCACCCGTGGTAATGACTATTACCTGACAATTACAGAGAGTCGTAAACGGTTTAATGATAACGGGTATGATCGTCACAAGATCTTCCTTTACAAAGAGGACTTTAATAAATTCACTAAAGCTCTTGGTGAAGCAGTTGATTATGTTAAGACTGAGCTAATGCCAGATTTTGATTTCGATGCGTTCAATCATGATAATGTGCCGTCAGAAAATGGGGAAAGTGAAACACCAGAAGCAGCAGTAAATAATGAAAAAACACAACCCGCACCTGCACCTTCTGAAAATGGTACTCATGAGGATGTAGATAAATGGTAAAAAGGTTTTCTAGTAAGAATACTTAGTAAGGCCCTCAGGTAATCTGAGGGCTTTTTTATTTGCAATTTTTATATTTTGTTTCCGTTTTAACTAGTTGACCCGAATAGGTTAACGGACCAATAAATCCAATCTCTATGCAAAAAAAACCTACACTCATAGTGCTGGCTGCTCTGCTTTTTGTTTTCGGATATTATACATGGGAATATTTTTCAAAGAAAGGGGCCATAACGAAAGTTGAAGCGGAAGAAGCTTCGAAAGATAGAATTGATCTGGCAGTTCGGCAAGAGATTAAGCGAACGAAGGATCCTGGTACTAATTCCGTCCCTGTGCAGCGTCTCATCCAGGCTAAAATGTTCAAGGATCAAAAACTTTCTCAGTTAAACAATAATCGAATAACAACATCAGTTCCTGGCATTAATTGGACAGAAAGAGGACCATCAAATGTAGGGGGTAGAAGTCGCGTTGTCTGGTACGACCTCAATGACGCAGCCAATAGCTATAAAAAGGTTTGGGCAGGTAGCGTCGGAGGTGGCTTATGGTATACGAATGATATATCGGTGGGTTCACCAATCTGGAATAAAGTAAATGATGTTTTTGATAATATCGCCATTACTTCATTTGCACAAAATTCCACTTCGCCCAATACGATGTACTTTGGCACAGGCGAGGGCTGGTTTAATGCTGATGCGATTGAAGGACTGGGAATCTGGAGATCTACCAATGGAGGTTCAACATGGTCGCAACTTCCGTCGACTCTGAGTTTTGCTTATGTTCAGGATTTATTGATCGATCAAAATGGAAATCTGTATGCATCCGTCAGGAACAGAACCGGATCGCAGGCCAGGGGTATTCAAAAATCAACGGATGGAGGGACAACATGGACACAGGTACTGGGAGCGCCGCTTGCGGGTTTTGTATCCGGCAGAGGTTGTGATCTTGAAGTAGCCGCAAATGGAGATATTTATGCATCCTTAGGAAATTTTTCAGAAGGCAGAATCTACCGTTCTTCTTTTTCGGTAAATGGAGTGAATACAGGCAATGCTGGTACATGGACGGATATTACTCCCAACCCCACAACAAATCTAATTCCAGCGACAGGCGACAACTATGACCGGATTGAAATAGCAACCGCTCCCGGCAATGGAAATGTAGTTTATGGGATATTTGAAGGAAATGGAACATATGATGTCAGCAACATAAAACAATACGACGCTGCAACTAATACCTGGATCAGCAGAACGGTGCCAACTTATTCGGGAGGCGGACCCTATACCCGCGGCCAGGCATGGTATGATCTTATTGCATCGGTGGACCCGAATAATGCTAATACGTTATATATCGGTGCCATTGATCTTTACAAATCCACTAACAATGGCGCTAATTGGGACCAGGTTTCAGACTGGCGGCCGGTAGGACTTCCTTATGTCCATGCGGATATCCACCAGATCACTTATGCGCCGGGAAGCAGCAGCCGACTGGCGATCGGGTGTGATGGTGGTATATTTTATTCTGACAATGCCAACCTTGCGGCTCCGGGATTTTCAGAAAAAAATTCAGGTTATAATGTGACGCAGTTTTATGCTGTCGCCATTCATCCTTCTTTGCCGAATTTCTTTCTTGCAGGAGCACAGGATAACGGTTCACAAAAATTTACTTCGGCCGGTATCGGTAATACAACAGAAGTTACCGGAGGAGATGGTGCGTTTTGCCATATCGACCAGGATAATCCAAACATTCAGATCACAGCTTACGTTTATAATAACTATTTTATTTCGACCAATGGGGGAACCACATTTGGCACCTTATATGATGACCCGGATCCAAATGGAGGAAGTGGTGATTTTATCAACCCGACGGATTATGATGATACGGCAAATGTTTTATATGGGTGTAGTTCCGAAGATACTGATGCCGGACCGGCCATGAATTATGAATATAATCGCTATAGACGCATCACCGGCGTTGGCACTACTAATACTGCTTCTCTCGTCACATTAACAAATTCTCCAACTACGGCACTCATCACACATGTAGCTGTTTCACCTACCGTATCTAATCGTGTTTACTTTGGATTTGATAATGGTCGCATTGGTTACGTAAATAATGCGAATACCGGAACTTCAAACACGATCAATTTATTTGCTTCCACAGGAATCAACGGATCAGTTTCCTGCGTGGCCGTAGATCCAACAAACGAAAATCATATCCTGGTTACGTATAGCAATTATGGCGTGAATAGCATTTGGGAGACAACAAATGGCGGTAGTTCCTGGACTTCTGTTGAAGGCAATCTTCCCGATATGCCGGTCCGCTGGGCTATGTTGGATCCAAGAAATTCTGATTGGGCATTGATTGCAACAGAGCTTGGCATTTGGTCAACCGATAATATAAATGGCGCAACTACTGAATGGGATCCTACTAATTCCGGCCTTGCCAATGTAAGAGTTGATATGCTGCAATACCGCAACAGTGACCGAACAATTGCGGCGGCAACACACGGTCGCGGATTATTTACTGCTGTTGTGCCAAGTACGACAACGCCCGATGTTAGTTTTGCCGTTTCATCAGCATCGGTTACGGAGCAAACAACGTCGACAAGCGGGTGCCTTTCGTATACTGATTACACAATTAATATGCAAATCGCAAACGTCCCAACTGGCGATGCAACTATTACAGTAGCGCTACAAGCCGGAGCTACTGCAATACAGGGAATAGACTTTGAATTCACAACGAATGGCAACTTTGTAACACCAAGCAATACATTTGTTTTTCCAAGCGGGGCAACTGGACCTAAACCCATCACGCTTCGTATTTATGACGATGCGGAAGTAGAAGCGGAGCAGGTATTTACATTAACTTATTCTATTTCCGGTACTACCGATGCCCAGGCAGGATCTACTAATCAAACGTACACGCTTACTATTGATGATAATGACTCGTCACCAACAGGAGCAGCGAGCTTTAATTATACCGTAGCTACTTATGATATTAACTCAAGCGCTACTTCGCCTTTCCAGAGTGGCAGTAGAAAAGCAAGAAGTCAATATATAATTACTTCAGCAGAATTAATTGCGGCCGGATTGGTCGCAAACAGACAGATCACAGCGCTTGAGTTCAACATCATTACAAAAAATTCGACGCAGGCGTTTACAGGATATACTATATCTATGGCAAATACCAGTACGACAAATCTTGGTAGTGGATTCATTTCTCCTACATTCACTCAGGTATACAATAACAATTACACAGTGCCTGGAACTGGTTGGCAAACGATTACATTCACGACTCCATTTACATGGGATGGTGCCAATTTATTAGTCCAGGTTTGCTTTGATAACGGAAACGGATCACCTACCAGCAGTATTGATGTAGTGCAAGGAACTGCTGCTCCTTTGGGAGCGGGCACAAGAGCAACTGCAATAGCCACAGCCACAGGCGGAGGAGCTGGTTGCGCACTAAATTCGGGGGTAGGGCTAAGCGATAGTCGTCCCCAGTTCAGATTTACACAATCAGTTCCGCAAACTCCGATTGAAACTGTATTGAATTCTTCAAAATCAGTTTATTTCGGTCCTAATGCTGATCTCTATATTTATTCCTCAACAGATGGTGAGCTTCTTGCAAGAATTCAAAACTTAAGTTCCCATGATTACGGTTGTACAAGCATCGAAATAGACAGGGCAGGTGCAGGCAGTTCTCAATTCTGGAATACTAATGCCTCAAACTATCTGATGAATAAAACATTTAGGGTAATTCCAACAAACAATAATCTATCAGGACAATACGCCATTACATTATACTTTACGCAGGCAGAAGTTACCGGGTGGCAAACTGCCACCGGCCAGTCGTGGGCAGCCATTCAACTTATAAAATTACCAGGCCAGATAAGCAATGTAACTCCTTCAACACCGGAGCCCGATGGCGTAGGGACTGTACAGGTAGTATCACCAACATTAGGAACCTTAGGCACAAGCTATACAATATCGTATACTTTCAGCAATGGATTCTCTGGTTTTGGCGCAGGAATACCCGGCGGTCAAGGTACATTGCCGATTAGATTATTGAGTTTCGACGGGAGATTGCAGAGTGAAAACGTTAGGCTGAACTGGTCTACTGCATTTGAACAAAACAGCAAAGGATTTGAAATTGAAAAATCCCTTGATGGTATAAATTTTCGTAGGATTGGCTTTGTCGTATCATCGGGTAATAGTAGTACAACAAGAAATTACACATTTACCGATCCGCAACGTGCAGTAGAACATAATTACTATCGTCTGAAACTAGTTGACATCGATAATACGTTTGATTATAGCGAGGTACTGTTAGTAAAGAATACCTACCGCAAACAGGACGTCTACATTGCAGGTAATCCGTTCACTGACATTTTAAATATCCAATTTGCTAAGACACCAAATAGCAATATTTCCGTGAGCATTTATGACATGAAAGGGAGGAAAGTGTTTGAAACCGGCTATCATAATTATGCACAAAGCTCTTTACAAATCAATACGAGGGCGATGAGCCTCGCCAAGGGTGTTTATTCTGTGAAAGTAGCAACAGGCGGAAAAATATATAACCTGAAAGCAGTGAAGTAAAGTTAAGTGTATCAGATAAGGACAAAGCCACTTCAGTTAAAGGGGCTCTGTCTTTATCATCCTTTTTGAGTATTTATTTATCTAGCTTCATTTCTTTAAAAATATTTATTAAGCCGTTTGTAGAAGAGTCATGAGTTGAGATCCTTTCATCGTCTCTTAACTCGTCTAGGATTTCATTTGCTAATCGTTTACCAAGTTCAACTCCCCATTGATCGAAGCTGAAAATATTCCAAAGCAATCCCTGCACAAGTATCTTATGTTCATAAAAGGCGATCAACTGGCCCAGGTTAAATGGTGTTATCTTTTTTATTAAAAACGAATTTGTCGGTTTATTGCCAGCAAAAACTTTGTAGGGGAGAAGTTTGGAAATTGTTTCAAGTCCTGACCCTGTTCTTTCCAGTTCTTTAGCTGCATCCTCCTCCGTTTTTCCATTCATCAGCGCTTCGGTTTGTGCAAAGAAATTACTCATCAGTTTCTGGTGATGGTCGCCGATAGGATTATGACTATGTGCCGGTGCAATAAAATCACATGGGATCATTACCGTGCCCTGGTGTATCAACTGATAAAATGCATGTTGACCATTTGTTCCCGGTTCACCCCAGATCACCGGACCTGTCGAATATTCGACCTGCTCACCGTTTCTGTCAATCGATTTGCCATTGCTTTCCATATTACCCTGCTGAAAATAAGCAGCAAATCGATGCATGTATTGATCGTAAGGAAGTATCGCCTCACTTTGTGCCCCGAAGAAATTTGTATACCAAATCCCAATCAAAGCCATTAAGACAGGCACGTTTTCTTCAAACGAGGTATTTTTGAAATGCTGATCAGCTTCATAGGCACCAGCAAGCAGTTCCTCAAAATTTTTGTACCCTATAGTTAATGCAATAGATAAACCAATTGCACTCCAGAGAGAATACCTGCCACCAACCCAGTCCCAAAACCCGAACATATTTTTTCTATTTATCCCGAATTTTACAACCTCCGTCTCATTTGTGCTTAACGCTGCAAAATGTTTTGCAATATGCTTTTCATCCACAGCATGTTCAAGAAACCATTCCCGCGCTGTAAAAGCGTTGGTCATCGTTTCCTGTGTAGTAAATGTTTTTGATGCAATAAGAAAAAGCGTTCTTTCAGGTTTTATCTTCTTTAAAGTTTCGGCAATATGGGTTCCATCAACGTTCGATACAAAATAAGTTTGAATATCTTCCAGCCAGTAAGGTTTTAGCGCTTCCGTCACCATCAAGGGGCCAAGATCGCTGCCACCGATACCGATATTAACAACGTACTTTATTCGCTTGCCTGTGTAACCCCTCCATCCTCCGTCGTGTACACGCTTACAAAAATTTTTCATTTGTTTCAGCACTTTTCTTACATCGGGCATGATATCTGTTCCTTCGGCAAAAACGGGTTCAGCAGATAGATTTCTCAATGCAGTGTGAAGAACAGCTCTTCCTTCGGTTTCATTAATTTTTTCCCCGTTAAACATCGCATCTATTCCATCTTTCAGTCTGCATTCAGTTGCCAATTGAAAAAGCAGTTGAAGCGTTTTGTCATTAACTATATTCTTGGAATAATCAAAAACGATGTCACGGGTGACAATAGAATATCGAGAAAATCGACCCGGATCTTTTTGAAATAACTCTCTCATATGAACATTTTTCATTTCAGAAAAATGTTCCTGCAAGGCCTTCCATGCTGCTGTGGTTGCCGGGTTTATTTTAGGTAACATGCCTTTATATATTCTTTATTATTTCAATTGTCTTATCCACCATTTCTTCTGTTATATCCAGATGCACAACCAATCGTACACGATCAGGAGCGATTGCATAACAATAGATCTCTTGCTGCTTTAGTTTTTCAACTACTTGCGATGCTGCCGTCGTTTCAGCTGTTTCAAAAATGATGATATTAGTCTCTATAGGCAATACAGCTTTTGCAATCGAGCTGTTGCTGATCGCTTTCCCAATTTGCTTTGCATGCTCATGATCGCATTTTAATCTTTCAATATTGTTTTGCAAAGCATAAATGCCAGCCGCAGCAAGAAAGCCGGCCTGCCTCATGCCCCCTCCAAACACCTTTCGTATCCTTCTTCCTTTTTTAATAAACTCTTTTTTACCGATCAGGACACTACCCACAGGGCAACCCAAACTTTTACTTAAGCAAATAGAAATACTGTCAAACACTTGTCCATATTGCTTCGGACTCTCATTTTTTGCCACCAATGCATTCCATAATCTTGCTCCATCTAAATGAAGTGAAAGTTTATTTTCTGTACATACTTGCTTTATCTTTTTTATTTCTTCGAAATCATAACAACTGCCACCGCCCCGGTTACTGGTATTTTCTAAACACACTATGCTTGTATGTGCTTTATGATTATCATCAGGATTAATTGCCGTTTTTACTTGCGAAGCATTGATCCTTCCCCTGTCTCCATATAAAAGTTTTACTGAAGCAGAGGAATTGAAGGCAATGCCACCGCCTTCATATTGATAAACATGTGCACTTTCATCGCATATCACTTCATCACCCGGTTGAGTGTGACACTTAATTGCGATTTGGTTGGTCATTGTACCAGAAGGGCAGAAGAGGGCCGATTCCATTCCAAACATTTCAGCAGACACCTTTTCCAACTCGTTTATTGTAGGATCTTCTCCAAAAACATCATCACCAATTTTTGCAGTCATCATTGCTTTCAACATTCCGGGAGTAGGCTTTGTAACTGTATCCGATCTGAAATCAATTGTCATCGGTCAAATTTCCTGCAATATAAAACAGGCAAGCGGTGAAACCGAAACTCCCCTGTTGATCTGAAATACCGGTCGCTTGCCGAGTGCTTTCCACGTCCTGCCGGTCAGGCATTGCAAAGTGGTATAGGTGGATGTAGCTTCACTTCAGATTCAGTCATTATCCGATCAAACCCTTTATATAACCTAAATACCACTAGTCATGAATTAGGAAACTATTGTAACCAAGTTTAGAGGCCAGCGTCATATTGAAGTCATGGGAATCGGCCACTTATCAATAAATATGGCCGTTTATTTTAAAACAATGTACTTGGTATTAACAAGTACCTATCTTTGAACTGTAATAATCAAAAGCGAGTACTTAACAACATAAATAATTAAAAATGAGAAAGTTATTGACCTTACTGACCCTTTGTATCACCATATCGATTTCGACCCTGGCACAAAAGGGAAGCGGGAAGGTATCAGGCCAAGTAATTGACGGAAATACCAAAACTATCGAGGCTGCAACTATTACGTTGTTGCGCGCAAAGGATTCAAGCGTAGCAAAAATCAGCGCCGCTAATAAAACTGGCAACTTTGTATTTGAAAATGTAAACGAGGGAAAATACCTTGTTTCAATTACTGCTGTTGGACATACCAAAGGCTTTTCGGAAGTATTTGAAATCACACCGTCACATACAAATATTACTCTTAAGACTATCGAACTTGTTCCACTTGCCAAAAATCTTACAGGAGTAACTGTGTCCGCGAAAAAACCTTTGATCGAACAGAAAATAGACCGGATGATCGTGAATGTTGATGCATCTATTACCAACGTTGGTACTTCAGCTTTAGAAGTATTGGAAAAATCCCCAGGCGTTTCAATTGATAAAGATGGGAACATCAGTTTAAAAGGAAAGCAGGGTGTGCAGATATATATTGATGGGAGGCCTTCTTATTTGTCAGGGCCAGATCTGGCAAATTACCTGCGCAATCTAAGCAGCAATCAATTGGATCAAATAGAAATAATGACCAATCCACCTGCAAAATATGACGCTGCTGGCAATGCGGGTATTATTAATATCAAGACCAAAAAGACCAAACAGCTTGGCTACAGTGGCAGTATATCTTCCACATGGAGCCAGGGCCGTTATCCAAAAGTTAGCGAGTCTTTCAATTTTAATTATAGAAAGAACAAATTGAACCTGTTTACTACACTTGGATATAACTATCGCAAAAATTGGCAGGATCTTGATATTCAAAGAAAATTCATCGAGCATTCTACAAAAGAGATAAAATCCCATTATGACCAGGAATCGAGAATTAAAGATGAAGGTCAATCTTATAATGCGAAAGTTGGGTTTGATTATTTTGCAAATAAGAAAACAACATTTGGCGCCGTTTTTACTGGATATTTTAATCCGGGACTTTTCAGCAATCAAAGTGATGTTCTTATTTCAGATGCTAATCATTTCTTATTGAGCAGAACGCTTGCTAAAACAAGTAATGACAGAGAATGGAAAAACTTTAGCACAAATGTAAACTTCCGTCACTTGCTTGATACTACCGGGCAGGAGATCACAGCTGATCTTGACTATCTCACATACAGAACTACAAATTCCCAATACCTGGTTAATGCCTATTATGATCCTAATGGCATCCCAACCGACAAAGCAGATACGTTGCTTGGCAGCTTGCCACAAGACATAAATATTTACTCTGCTAAAGTTGATTATACTTTGCCATTAAAAAAAGGTGCAAAGTTCGAAGCAGGAGTTAAAACAAGTTATGTTGAAACTGACAACAATGCAATCTATGATAGCGTAAATTATGGCATAAGAGTTCGGGATAATGGCCGCAGCAACCATTTCATTTATAAAGAGAATGTGAATGCTGCCTATGTAAATTACAGCAGAGCCCTTTCAAAAAAATGGTTTGGACAGTTTGGATTACGACTTGAAAATACAAATGCTACAGGTGACCAGGTAACAACAGGTCAGAAATTCGATCGTCATTATACGCAATTATTCCCCACTGCGTTTATTCAATACAAGGCAAGTGACAAAAACAGTTTTGTGTTGAATTATGGCCGTCGTATTCAAAGACCCAATTACCAGGATCTGAATCCATTCATTCTCTTCCTCGATAAATATACTTTTGAGCAGGGTAACCCTAATCTGCAGCCACAGTTTGCTCATAACATCGAATTCACGCATAGCTACAAAGGGTTTGTAAATACAACTTTAAATTATACAAGGACAACCGACATCATCAACGAAGTGCTTGAACAAAACACGGACAGAAATGAAACCTATGTGAAGAAAGATAATATTGCAAAGCAGCGTCAATATGGTATATCAGTTAGTGCGAGCGGACCAGTTAAAAAATGGTGGACTCCAAACTTGTGGACAAATCTTTATAACAACCAGTTTGAGGGAATAATAAATGGTGATTATGTAAAGACAGGCGCCACAACCCTTCAGGCGAATCTTCAAAACCAATTTAAACTTGGAAAAACCCTGAGTGCTGAATTAAGCGGTTATTTTAACTCAGGTGGCGTCCAAGGTGTTTTCAGGATCAAAAGTTTTGGAATGGTAAATATGGGACTGAGCAAACAAGTATTTAAAGGAAAAGGAACATTCAGATTAACTGGCCGTGACGTGTTTCGTACGCAGAAAATAAAAGGTGACATCAAATACAGCAACATCGATGCTTCCTTCCAGCAACGTCGTGACTCAAGACAGGTGGCCCTTGGATTTACGTATCGTTTTGCAAAAGGGAAAATGAATACGAATCAAAAAAGAAAGACAGGTGGTGCAAATGAAGAACAAAGTCGCATAAAGACAGGAGAGTAAGAACACAATCATTAGACCGAGTATAGCCATGAAAATTACAAGCAGTCAGTTTTAGTTTTCTCATGAAAAACAAAAGCCTCTTTTCCAAGAGGCTTTCTGTTAACAAATTTTCACACTTGAGATTTATTAAATAAGATTCTTACCGCTCATGTATAGGTAACTATAATTCGCCCTTCAACACGTTAACTACGAATCTTGTCATATTTCATTTCTTAATAGAAATTAATAGAAGCACTTTTATGTATCGCCAACTTATTAAAAGTATAGCCTTTATGAGAAAATTATCTTTCTTCGTGGCAAGTATATTGTTATATACTCTTGCTTTTTCACAAACTAAAATTGGTAAAGTATCGGGGATCATCGTCGACGAATCGGAAAAGCCTGTCCAATCTGCATCGGTTTCATTGCTGCGTGCAAAGGATTCATCCCTGGTAAAAATTGCAATAACAAATAAAGAAGGGAAGTATGAGTTTGAAAATGTTACGGAAGGAAAGTTCCTGTTGTCCGTGTCTTCCGTGGGTTTTCAGAAAAGATTTGGTCAATCATTAGAGATCACAGTTGCTAATTCATCTTTTAATGCTGAGACGATCACGGTTTCTGCAGAAGCGAAATCAATGCAGGATGTAACTGTTACGGCTAAAAAACCATTTATCGAAACCAAGATTGATAAAACCGTGGTGAATGTGGATGCTTCACCAACAAGCGCTGGATCCACTGCCCTTGATATTTTGGAAAAATCTCCGGGCATTACTGTAGACAATGATGGCACCATAAGTCTTCGCGGCAAACAGGGAGTGATCGTAATGATGGATGGTAAACAGACTTATTTATCTGCAACCGATTTGGCCAACCTGCTGCGCAACATGCCAGCTTCTGCACTTGACCAGATCGAGATCATGACAAACCCATCATCAAAATATGATGCGGCCGGAAATTCCGGTATTATAAATATTAAAACAAAAAAGGGAAAGAATAATGGCTTTAACGGAAGTATTATGCTTGGTGCAACTACAAGTCTGTATAAACCTGATGAAGCATTCTACATGAACCCTAAAACACAAAACAGTTTTAATTTTAACTGGAAAAAAAATAAGATCAATTTTTTTGGCAACTACAATCCGAATGCTTCCCGCGGTATGAATCGCCTTACCCTGGACAGCCGATTTCTTGATGAGAATCATAATACCACTGGTTATAATTTTACTGAAACACGTTTCAGATTCGGAAACAACAATCATACGTTGAAATTGGGATTAGATTGGTATGCTGATAAAAAGAATATTTTTGGAATTGTCGTTAGCGGCTTTACATTCAGTGGGCATCCAACACCAACGTCTGTTTCTGATCTGGTTGACGCAAACATGCAATTAGAAAACAGGCTGGTTTCTTCAACTGATAATAATATTAAGTTTCAGAATGCAACACTTAACCTTAACTGGAAACACACATTTGACACAACTGGCAGGGAAATAACCGCAGATGTTGATTATGTAGTTTACAATAATGTATCAGATATGGTTTTGACAACAGATTTTTATAATAGCTCGTTGCAAAAAACATCCACATCTTACCTAAAAGGGCATTTGCCATCTGATATTAATATTTACACTTTCAAAAGCGACTACACACACCCGTTAAAAGGTGGTGGAAGATTTGAGGCAGGAGTGAAATTTAGCTATGTCAAAAATGACAACCTCGTTAACTATGAGAGATGGGTCAGCAATGATTGGGAAACGGATCATATACGTTCTAATCATTTTATTTATGACGAAACAATAGGTGCGGGATATGTCAATTTCAACCGTGAAATTAAGAAATGGACGTTCCAGGCGGGATTGAGACTCGAAAGCTCTATTTCCAATGGCAACCAGGTTATTACAAACCAAACGTTCAAAAGAGATACCTCAAATTTATTTCCCACTGCATTTATCAGTTATAAGCTAACCAAGAAACATACTCTGGCAATTGCTTATGGTCGTCGTATTCAACGACCCAATTACCAGGATCTGAATCCGTTCATTTATTTCCTCGATACGTTAAGTTACAGACAGGGAAATATTTATCTGCGTCCGCAATACACACATAATATTGACGTGACACACAGCTTCAATGGCAAGTTTATAACAACGTTCAATTATAATAACACAGACGACGTCATTTCTCAAATAGTAAAACCTGAACCGAATAGTAAAATAAGATATCTCACAGTTGATAATGTTGCCAGATACACAAATATTGGGATTTCTCTTACGGCTCCGATTGCATTTGCAAAATGGTGGAATGCCAATTTTTTTACAAATGTGTTTAATAATCATTACAAAGGAGTTTATGATACTATTAATATTGACATGGCTTATACTTCCTTTACTGCTAACGTAACCAATAACTTTACTTTCAAAAAAGGGTGGACCGCTGAACTAAGTGGATTTTATCGTCATAAAGCGCTGAATGGTCTTACACAGATGGAAGCAATTTACCAGATGAGCCTGGGTGTTCAAAAACAAGTAATGAAAGGAAAAGGAACTGTTCGTTTTAATGTTCGTGATCCCTTTGCATGGCAAAAGTTTGAAGGAAGAAATACCTATGGAATGGTGGATGGTGGCTTTATTGCCCGCCCAGATATAAGACAAGTTACCGGAACATTTACCTGGCGGTTTGGAAAGACTGGGCAGCAAAACCAACCACGCCGCAGGAATAGCAGTTCACAGGATGAACAAAACCGGGTAGGACAAAGTCAATAAAATATATAAGTTTTCTCATGTGGTAAAACCTCTTATTTCTATGAGAGGTTTTTTTATTTAAACAATCTTACTTTTGAATCCATTTAAAATTATTTTATGCCTTCATTTGACATCGTTTCCAAAGTCGATGCGCAAGCACTAGACAATGCAGTAAATGTTACAACCAAAGAAATAACTAACCGCTTCGACTTTAAAGGAAGCCATGTCGTTATTGACCTGAACAAGAAAGATTATAAGATCAATATCGAAACAGATGATGACATGAAGATGCGTCAGCTCTGTGACGTACTTATCAGCAGGGCACATAAACAGGGAATAGACCCATTGGCTTTTGACATCAGTAAAGAAGGATTGCAAAGCGGCAAGGTTTGGAAAAAAGAAGTGCTTGTAAGAAATGGACTTCCACAGGACGATGCTAAGAAGATAGTCAAATTGATAAAAGACGCAGGAATGAAGGTACAGGCATCAATAAATGATGATCTCGTCCGAGTGACCGGAAAAAAAATTGACGACCTCCAGGCAGTGATTCAACTCTGCCGATCTGCGAATCTGAAATTACCGCTTCAATTTGTCAATATGCGCGACTGATCCGTTCATAAACTGTTCATAACTATGGATAAATTGTGTATATCTCAAATTCCAGTTGTGCAAAACGCGTGGGTATCAATTACCTAAAAAATTTGGAAAGAACTTTATTGTAAGGCATCTTAGCGTTATAAGATTGAATGAGCCGTCAAAAGCGAGTTTGATCTGAGATCCGGAAAATCCGTCAAAAGATTTTAAGGATCTGCGATCAGAGGAGTCCGTCAAAAGAAGAATTTGATCGCTGGGGTGGAGTGTTCGTCAAAAGACACAAAGCCTCACGGAAAGCGTTGGGTTAGTAAGACGTTCAGGAGCTTCGGCAAATGAACGGAAGAAAAATCCGGCGCTTTTCTATTTTTCGGACCTTCTGTTGGTGATTAGCTTTTGTTGCGTTACTTTTGCACCTGAATTTTTTATTTGGTACGGCAAAATCCGTACAGCCTTTAAATCAAACATTTATGAAACAGGATATTCATCCAAAAAATTATCGGTTAGTGGTTTTTAAAGACATGAGTAATGGTCATAGTTTCTTAAGCCGCTCAACTGCGGGTTCAAAGGAAACAGTTAAGTGGGAAGATGGAAACGAGTATCCCTTGGTGAAACTGGAGATATCTAATACTTCTCATCCTTTCTTCACTGGCAAGAATATGTTGGTTGACACAGCAGGTCGTATCGACAAATTCAAGAAGAAATATGAAAAGAAAAAATAAATTCCTAAATTAGGATTGTTATTAAGTTTTTGTTTTTCATGGCTATACTTTAGTCCCGGAGATTCTTCTTCGGGGCTTTTTGTTTTTTTTAAAATCTTTTAGCTTTACCGGATGCCTGCCAAAATCATTTTTACAGAAGAATTTTGTCAACCCGAAAACCTTTATCCTTTTACGCTTACACGGCAAATCCAGGATATTAGAGTAGGGATACTCACAATCAGAGAAAAGTGGGAAAAAACCCTTCGAATGAAATCATACGATAGATGGGAAGATGATTATAAGGATCTTGACAGATCAATACGCCTTGAGAGTCTTGCGGAGGATGATACTTGCTTTATGATCCACGGAAATATTCTTCCGACCGCTAAACTTATAAAGGCGCTTCACAAATTACAAAACGGCGAATTTATTTCAGTAAATGGCAATACCGGGGTCATTTTCCGATTCTCAAGAAAAGAGATACAAGAACCCAATAAAATAAAAGTATCCAAAGCCATCACACTACGCGATGAAATAAAGAGCATTCAATTTCCCTGGAATATTTGCCAATTGAACGATTATGCAATTCGTGAAGATTTTGAACTCCTGACTGGCAAAAGAAAATCGCAAAAAATTTCGAAGACCAACAAAGTGGTTAAACCAGGAAACATTTTTATAGATAAGGGTGCTGTTGTCGAACATTGCTTTCTCAATGCGGCCGAGGGGCCTATTTACATAGGAAAAAATTCCCTGATCATGGAGGGTGCCGCAATCCGGGGGGCTTTTGCATGTGGCGAAGGAGCGGTGATAAAAATGAATTCCAGGATTTATGGTGCCACAACTATTGGCCCTTATTGTACGGCCGGGGGGGAAATCAGGAACTCGGTATTTTTTGCCTATTCCAATAAAGCTCATGATGGGTATATTGGGGACTCCGTGATCGGAGAGTGGTGCAATATCGGGGCCGGCACTTCCAATTCAAATATAAAAAACAATGCAAGTATCGTAAAAGTGTGGACTCCAAAAGGAGAAATCAATGCTGGCCAGAAATGCGGTGTATTCATGGGCGATTATTCTAAAACATCGATCAATACCTCTATAAACACCGGAACTGTAATAGGTGTCTGCAGTAACATTTTTGAAGCAGGGCTTTCCCCGATATATATTCCCAATTTTTCCTGGGGTTGTGACGGTCTCCGCCGGTATGATCTTGAGAAAGCGTTGACCAATATCGGTGAGTGGAAAAAACTCAAGGGGAAATACATAACTGAAAATGAAAAAACAATTCTTACCTATATCTTTAAAAATTACTAAAACCAAATCATGCGTACACAAATTGCAGCGGCTAACTGGAAGATGAATTTGACTTTTCAGCAAGGGGAAAAACTATTAGATGACATCCTCGCTGCGAAAATTAAATTGAAAGATCACCAGAAAACAATATTTGCCGTTCCGTATCCCTACCTTACAATGACAAGAAGTGAAGTTACCGATGAAAAGAACTATTATGCAGCCGGTCAAAATTGCCATCATAAAAGATCCGGTGCATTTACAGGAGAAGTGTCTGTCGAAATGCTTCATTCATTAAAAATCAATTATTGTATAGTTGGACATAGCGAGCGAAGAGAGCATTTTGCCGAAACAAATTCTATGGTGGCTGAAAAGGTGAACCTATGCCTTGGAAATTTTATTTCTCCGATCTTCTGTTGTGGCGAAGCCCTGCCTGTTCGTGAAGCGGAAACACAAAATGAATTTGTTGCTCAACAGTTGAAAGAATCATTATTTCATTTAACCGCTGACCAAATCAGGAATGTAGTTATTGCTTATGAACCAATATGGGCTATTGGGACAGGGAAAACGGCAACTACTGAACAGGCACAAGAAATGCATGCACATTTGCGTTCTATAATTGCGGTCCAATACAGTGTAGCGGTTGCAAACCAGGTTCCCATTCTTTATGGTGGCAGCGTAAAAGCAAATAATGCAAGGGAATTGTTCAGTTGCCCTGATGTGGATGGCGGGTTGGTTGGAGGTGCTTCACTGGTTGCCGCTGACTTTATCGAGATCATCCGTTCGCTGAAATAATAACCTATAACGTCTCAGTACTATATTGTCATTAGCCGAAAGAAACAGTTGCTGCTAAGCATGCTGAATGTACGAGTGATTGTAAATAATAAAGAGATCTACCCTTTAAGCAATACAGAGCCCGTCATCATTGAAGTGAAGGATAATCATTCCCGGATTGTCGTCACAGACGGCTTTCATTTTACCAGGCCCATTGATCTTACTTACAAACAGCCCAGTTATTATCATTTTAAAGTCGTTTGTTCAATTGATGATATGCAGTTACTTGGGAATGCTTTTGTATTGATTGTATTTTATCTTCTCGGCTTCTATACAGGGACTTTAGCTTTGAAACTGCTTAGCTTTTTACCCATAGTGTATCTTTTGTTTGCTTATTATATAGACAGGAATTCTTTCATACAAATCAAACAGGACAAATTTGCGAAGCGATAAAAGGAAAAACTAGATCAACCTCTCCATTATTCAGCACTTCCATCAGTTACCTGTATAAACATTCATTAATTTTTCAACGAGACCAGACTGATCCGCTACTTTGAATAAATTAGATTTTATTTGCATAAACTAAGATTGTGCAATTTCTGCTAAGGGGATTTGTTTTCAGGATCGTTTTCACGGCCATCGGGTTCTTGATCAGCCTATTGATTGCGAAGCTTGCAGGAGCTGATAAGTTTGGCTCCCTGTCGTTAATCATAGTCAACGCAGCATTTATTTATATTATAACCGGACTCGGCACCGATTCGGCAATCGTCTGGCATGGAATATCCGGCGCGACTTATAGCCGTGACAAAGTATTTTCTTTTACCATAATAACAGCGTTTATTCAATTGCTGTTCTTTTATATTATTGCAATTCTTGGTTTTCTTTTTTTGGGACATACTTTACTGGGAGGCAGTTTTGATCTTAACATTTTTTTTGCTGAAGTGGTTTATTTTACCGGCCTGGTATTTTTGGATAAATTTCTATCGCTCTACTATTCACAGCATGAAGCAAAACTTTGTAATAAAATATTAGCAATTGTCTCTGGAATATTATTTTTAATTGTCTTAATAATCTGGGCTATTCGGCCTGATTTAATTGCCAATTACCCCGTATGGAGTTACAGTCTTTTTATTTTTATTCCTGCCATGATCATATTTATATTTTTTCTTTTTAAATTCAAACCTTCCGTCAAAAGCATTTCACAGGAAGAATATCGATCCTTCTCAGCTTTTTCAGCCATCGTATTGATTACAAATATCATCCAGTTTATCGCTTACCGTGCCGACTATTGGTTTATTAGCGCATACTATGGTCATGATACCGTTGGGGTTTATGCCCAGGCTTCAAAATTTGCGCAATTGTTATGGATCGTGCCTGGAATCCTGGCAGGCTTGATAACACCGGCACTAAAAAATGAGAATCAGAAACTAACTGATGCAGGACTCATTTCCATTTGCAAGCTTTCATTTTATATGCATATCGCCTTAGGGGCAATATTAATAGTTGTTTCTTTCCTTATTTATCAATTCTTTCTGCCTCCAGTTTATTTCGATGGGTTCTTTTCCTTATTGATAATGTTACCGGGTTACCTGTTATTTACTATTACTACAATACTTGCAGCATATTTTTCGGCTAACCGTTTATTAAAAGTGAACCTTATTGGTTCGGTCATCTGTTGTGCTGTTATGCTGTTATTGGATTTCTTGCTTATTCCAACAATGAGTTATAAAGGAGCGGCAATCGCTAATCTCTTTGCTTACTCAATCGCTACTTTTTATGTTATTGCCCGATTAACGACATTTATTAAGACTTCACTCAAACAGTTATTTATTTTAAAAAAATCTGATTTTGATTTATTTTCATCGCGGATCATAAAAACCGATAATCAGGATACATGAAGTCAATCATATATCAACCGATTTTAGTAGAAAATATTGTTATCCTATGCCGATAAAACTAAAAATGGACTGCGATGAAAGTACTTTGGTTGGCTAGTTGGTATCCAAATCAAGTTAGCCCTTATGAAGGAGATTTTATTCAACGCCATGCAAGAGCTGTCGCGGCATACTCCAAAGTAACGGTGGTTTATCTTTCCCAAGCCGGAGAAACACTAAATGTTTATAATGGCCAGTTTATAGAGCAAGAAAAAGATAACGTTCTTGAAAAGATTGTTTTTTTTAAGTACAAAAAAACAGGAGTCGAATGGTTTGACAAGATCAAATACAATATTATTTACTACAAAACTTACAAAAAGATAATATCAGAATATATCAAAACAGATGGCCGGCCAGATATTGTTCATGTACACGTGCCGATGAAAGCTGGCATGATTGCTCTATGGATGAAACGACGCTGGCGAACCCCTTATATTGTTTCAGAACAGTCATCTTTGTACAATAGATTTTCCCCTGGAAATTTTCACCAAAGAAGTTTCCTGTATCGCCATAATGTAAAAAGGGTATTCCAAAATGCCGCAGCGGTTACAAATGTTTCTGCTGTCGTTGGAGATACATTAAGAATGTTATTCGATCTCTTTGAAGTAAAGGTTATACATAATACGGTCAACACATTGCTGTTTAACTACCAAAAACATACACCTCATAAATTCAGGTTTATTCATGTTTCTACCCTGACACATCAAAAAAATGTTGAAGGCATATTAAAGGCTGTTAAAGGTCTTTCAAAATTGCGTCAGGATTTTGAATTGGTAATTGTTGGCCCCATTGCCTCCGAGCTTGTAAAAACGATTGCCACACTCAACGTAACGTCCTTAGTTACCTATACAGGTGAAATTGGTTATCCCCAAGTGGCTTCTCAGATGCAGCATGCTTCAGCATTTGTTTTGTTTAGCCGACATGAGAATTTTCCATGTGTTATAGTAGAAGCACTTTGTTGTGGGCTACCGTGCATCGCCACAAATGTGGGAGGAGTGCGGGAAGCAGTTAATAACGATAATGGAATTATAGTAAACTCGGAAAGTGAAGCAGAATTGATCCAAGCAATGGCCAAAATGATGAATGAGTACCACAAATTTGACAGATCAAAAATTGCTGAAGATTCGCAAAAAAAATTCAGCTACTCAACTATTGGAAAACAATTTTATGACCTCTACAGGGATATAATATTAAAGAAGAATGGTTAAATCATTTCAACTTAGTTACAAGATCAATGTACTCCCTCATTGCATCCACCTTTGATTTTCCTTTCAATGCCGCCCAGGCATCATGCTTGGCCTTGTTTACAAAGTCAAAAGGATTTGAAGGCGGTTCCGTATTTACATCGCCGCTTGTAGCTTGCTTATATAAAGAATAAAGTTGAAGTAAAACTTCGTTGGATGGCTTTTCGCTAAGCGTTTTGCTGCTAGCCATTGCTTCTTCAAATTGTTTTTGCAAATCCATTTGAGAACATTTATGACGAAAGTATATGATTTATCAAAAATGAAAGCCTTAAAACCAAAAAGAACAAGGAGCTAAAGTCACAAACCGGAGAACACTAAAAAAACCTTTGCTGGTTTCATGTGGTAATGGGGATAGAAAATAGAGTTATGGGAATTTTAATGGATGCGGACACCGGAAAGGACCTCAGAAGAAAATTTTAAGAGGACCGGTTTGTTGAAAACATTGTTTTTTACTCTAAATAAAAATCAAACTTTCATTTAATAAAAAAGCCGAACTTTATAGCAAACCATATGTTATGCGCACCGTACACGATCTGCTCAAAAGCAAACCAATTGTTTTCAATAATATTGATGCCGATGCTCTTGTTATAGATGCGTTGCAAATGTTGAATTCAGTTAACCTGAGTTACCTCGTTGTAAAAAAAGACGATGAGTTCAAAGGAATTTTTTGTGAAAGAGATTATAGCAGGAATGTTATTCTAAAGGGTCGCTCCAGTTCAAATACAAAAGTGAAAGACGTCATGACCAACGATCTTCCGATGGTGGATGTTGCGGATACGGTAGAGCATTGTATGAACCTGATGATCGCTCATAAAGCCCGGTACCTGCTTGCATATAACGATCAGCAATTTGTTGGCGTCATTACCATTCACGACCTTTTGCGCCAGGTTATTTCAAATAAAGAGGCAGTATTTGATCATTCTATGGCCGAACAGTTATTAAGTCATGAGGAAGGCAGAAAAATATATTGATGGGTTATCAGTTATTGAATATTTTCTTCTTCGTTTTTCACACAGTACTCATGTTGTTTAATTGTTTTGGCTGGGCTTGGAAAAAGACCCGGCGCTGGAACCTGGTAACACTTTTACTTACTGCAGCCTCTTGGTTTATTATCGGGATCTGGTATGGCTGGGGCTATTGTTTTTGCACAGATTGGCATTGGACGGTAAGAGAAAAGATGGGCCTGTTTGATCAGTCAAATTCGTATGTTCATTTCTTATTACTAAAGCTTACGGGGATTAATTTTCAAAAAGACCTTGTGGATAAGGTGACATTGATAGTTTTCTTTGCCTCTCTTGGATTGAGTAGTTGGCTAAATATAGCTGACTACAGAAAAAACAGGCAAATAAAAAACCGTCGCGTTTAATGCTGACGGTAAATTAATGTGAAGACAAAAATTAAGCTCCAATAGTTTCAGCCGCTACCGTGCTGGCTTTTTCTTCCTTTTTGTTTTTTTCTTTTTTATTCTTTACGTACAAATCATTTGCTAGAAGCTTGCCCGCCCGCTTTATAGCAGCTTTAAACTTTTTCGCCCTGACGTCGTTTTGAAACTCTACTAGACAAGTTTCCAATTTCGCTGAAATCATTCGACGAAACTCTTTTCTGTTCTTTTTGACCGCAACGGTTCCGTTAGTATTATCCATGATAGAAATTTGAACAGTTAAGTTAAGAAAATCATGCCAAGTAACCGGGATACCGGGGCTTATTTTATCGGCAGATGTCCCGTTCTTCTCAATTTTTTAACAGCAAATGCTACGATGATACAAACTGTTCCCGCACTGAACCACAGCCACTTAAAACCAAACTGGCCAGCGAGTAATGAGCCGCCAAGGGGTCCGAGAGTCTGAGCCGCTGACCATGCCATTGTATATAGGGCGGCATATTGGCCACGATTGCCGGCCTGCGTTCTGCTGATCCAAAAACTATTCATAAATGGCATGGAAAAAATTTCCCCAAAGGTTAAAAGAGTGATTGTGGAAAAAGCCAGAATAGGCCCCATTCCCGGGATATTGAGCATGAAAAAAGATAGCCCTACCATAAATATTCCCAGGGAAATATACTGGATGTCTCTGCCTTTGCCTTCCAATTTATAGATTAGTACCATTTCAACCAGGGCTATGATAACGCCATTTATGGCCAACAAAAAACCAATCAGGGTCTCCGAAAAATGCAATTCCTTGTAAAAAAATGGAGAAAGGTTGGTGAAAAATTGGAAAAAGCAGCTAGCAAAAAATATAGTTAGAAAAATAAAAAGTAGGTATGTTTTATCTTTATAGGCGGACATCAATTTTATAGGTGCCGTTTGTTTTTCATTCTCTTCATTAACCTTTACCGGTTTTAAAAAAAGCCAAATCAAGATTGCCGCGGCAATGTTGGTGATACCATCCACATAAAACAATAATGTGTAATCAATATCCGCAAGCACACCGCCAATGGAACTTCCCAATGCCCATCCTATGTTAATTGCAAGCCTGTTAAGAGCATAAGATCTGGTGCGGTTTTCTGCTTTACTATAAAATGCAATAGCAGTGGAATTAGCAGGTCGAAAAGCTTCATTTATAAACGCAAGGAGATAAGTAAAAAGACAAATCAGCCAGTACGTTTTCATTTCTGATAAAACAAAAAACATAATACCTCCGCCAAGCAAGGTTATGATCTGTACAGGATAAAACCCGATCTTATCTGTAAGCCTTCCGCCAACGTAAGCTCCGCTAAAGGCCCCAAAGCCAAAAAATGCAAATACGATCCCTGCCATTGATACACTATAACCCATCCTGATAAGATAAAGCGTAAGAAAGGGCACTACCATCGTACCACTTCTGTTAATAAGCATTACAGTGGATAGCAGCCATGTTGGACGGGATAAACCGGTATATGCGTTTTTATAAGTTCTTAGAACAGGCATTAACATAAGAGAGATGCAAATGTACCACGCGGATAATTTTGACAATTATCAAATCAGTAATGTTTTTTTCGTTAAATAATTTTCAATACATTTAAAAACTAAAACCTAAGGAATGAATAAAATTTATGTATTCGGCGCTATGGCTATTTTATTATTAGGCCTTACTTATTGCTCTTCATCAAAAAAGGCGATCGCTGCAGCTGTTCCAAAAACAACTTATGCGGCAACACTTGCACCGGTCATTGCTGATAAATGCTCACCTTGCCATATTCCTTCGAAAGGAGGCAATAAAAAGGCATACGATAACTATGCAAACGTGAAAGCAGATATTGACGAGATCGTCCGTCGTATTGAATTAAATCCGACTGACAAGGGTTTTATGCCCTTTAAAAAATCCCAAAAACTAGCAGCTGATACTATTGCCGTTTTCAAGAGTTTCAAAGATGATGGGATGCTTGAGAATTAATTATCGCTCTTTTTCATAGAAGGTCTTCAATCGGGGCCTCTTTATTTTTTTCAGAATTCTAATAAACTTATACAGTCTTATTTTCGTCTGTTTATACGCTCATACATACTTTTCCAGCACCATCATTTCAAGCGGCTGTGTGGGAATACCAAAACGTTCATCAACAGGGAAGGGAAGTACTTTGCCAGTTCGCCGGTAGCCATTTTTTTCATACCAGGCGATCAGTTCTTCACGAACGGTTATCACGGTCATGTAGATAGAAGAACAGTTCTGTGCTTTTGCATGTTCATCGGCTGCAGCTAGTAATTTTTTGCCGATGCCTTTTCCTTGTGCAGCAGGGGACACCGAAAACATTCCCAGGTAAAGTCTCGATTCTTTCTTGTGAAGATAAACGCAGCCTTGAATGATCCCATCTTCATTCGTATATTTCAGAAATACTGAGCCCGGTTGGGTTATCAATTTAGATATAGTGGCTTCATCAGTTCTTTTATTGCCGATAAAAAGATCGGCCTCAGATGTCCAGCCTTGTTTGGAGCTCTCGCCTCGATAAGCGCTGTCCATTAACGTTACCATTGAACAAATATCTTTCCCTTCTGCAAATGAAATCGGCATCAAATGAAGATACTACTTAATCAAAAATTCTTTGCTGAATTGGCACCTCTTTGCACCCGTTGCAACCGCTGGCCATAATCATTTAAAACATAAGCGAGATACAGATTTTTAACACCATAAGCTCCGCCACTTATTTTTGGGTAAGAGTAAAAGTATTCCAACCTGAGGCGGCCTGTTTTCCATAGATAATCATCTTTATATAAATGTGGCGAGAACGTAGTGTCAAAATTTGCTTTTTCGTTACTGCTGATGTCCTGGGTAGGAGGGCCAAACGAGCTCTTTACAGCCTCAATAAGCTTTGCATGGTACTCAGGTGAAACTTTTACAATGATCTTTGCAAGCGTGTCTTTTAGATAATATAACTCAACTGCTCTGACAGGTATATCACCAATTGTTTCTTTTAGATAGTCTATAACAATTTTATCCGCTCCGTCCGGATCCTTATGCTTCACCCCATATCCAAGCACGAACTTTGATCCAAGCTTATACTTTTTAAATCCATTATTTTCGTCAAGACTTTTTAAGCTCTGTGCGTGCAGACTTGCCATTATTAACATAGCAACTGCGGCGAAATAAATGCGAAGAAAAAAAGAGGATTTCATAAAGAAAGGCTTTAGGTAGTGAGTCGAATTTAAAGCAATAATCGTGCAATCCATAATTAGAATGACCGAAACTGTTCGAAAAAACTGTAACCTTCTTGTGTGCCCTGCGTCAAAGGCTAAAAAATGAAAACCACCCCGTTTTTAATCGTCTTTATTGTCAGTTTTTCGGTTACTGTTACGGCGCAAATAAACAAATTTGACAAGCCGGGCTCGTTCACAGATAAGCATCTCCTGTACGAATACAAAAAATCCAATTGGGATGGCACTCACTCTTCTCGTGTTTTTCTGTACGTAGCAGACAGCAACAGGCTTGAATCCTTCAAATGGTCGGAAGGAGATGAAGTAGCCACCCTGGTAACTGCAATTATTGATTGGAATACATATTCTGTAGGTGAGTTTCAGAACCATAAATTAAAGAAAGGACTGGCTCCTGAATTTATCGCACGACTTAAAGGGGATAAAAATTTGAAAATCGAAGTGGGAGAGATGCGGGATTCACTTTTGATCAGCGATTTGCCCTGGCAGAGTTATGATTTTGATTTTGCCGGCCTGAGTTTTATCTGGCGTTCGCTAAAAAATAAAAAGGATCAATTCTGGTTTCACATCGCGGATGTGGCAATGGTTAATGCCAACCCAAAATTAGTAAATAAGGGAAAAGTGACGGTAAAATTCAACGGCGAGGAAATGGTTAACAATAAGCAATGTTTGAAATATTTCGCCAACGGCCCTGGCCTTGAAAACAAAGGGGGACATATCTGGGTGAACCAGGAAAATTTTATGATAGAACAATATAAAATTGAATTACCGGACGAACCGGGTTTTGAAAATGGAATGATGCAATTAATAAAGACCGAAAAAATGAGTACCCAACAATGGGAAAATTTTAAAAAAAACAAGTTAGGTGAGTGATCCACGTTCTTCTTAGTAATCTGAATATTCAGTGGGATAAAGAAATAAAATATCAATATGAGAAACGTTATGCTGGTATTCCGGCATTGCAGAAAGTTTTTTCCAAAAAGGATCATCCACAAACGCTTTCCAGTTGGCATCTCTTGAGGTCTGATTTTCATGACATGTCATATACATTAGATTCGGCATCTTACTGCCTGCAATGACTTCACCATAAAAGGCTGCATTAAAATTGAGTCGCTTGAATAAGCCGATCTCATCGCCCTCATTAAACATTTTAACCTTGTTTTGGAAAATTTTCTCGGTCGCACTTTCATAACTGCGCAATTCATATATCCTGTTTCTCCTTGGTTCTTTTAAGGCAGGTACCTTGAGTTTGGGCGACAATGAAAAAGCCTGGAGTAAAATTGTCTCCATTCTCGCATAGGGTGGGGAAGTATGGGCAGCATTAATGTATGCAGCACCTGCAGACTGGTAGTCCTTGTCAGCGTTTAATTTTATTGGTATTTTAAATAGATCTTCTGTCGATCGGGCGGGTAGTAACACGTATAATGTTTTATCCGAAAGCGTATCATTTGAATGGTTTTTAAAAACCCCGATATTTTTCATTCTCAGTTTATGCAAAGCCGGAAGTAAGGCGTTTTCTAAATAGCTATCCAGCATCTTTTCCTGTGTTGTATTGCTGAAATGATAAATACTAAGTTGATAGAATTCGCCCTGAGTATCATCCGTTGGCACCCACGATTGAATGATAAGACCACATAAAAGCAGGGCAATGAGACAGAGAGGTTTGAACCTTTTTTTCATTTCCAATTATTTAGTGGAGAAATTAATACAGTTAAGAAACAAAAGTACCAAAACCTGATCCTATTCCCACCGCACATCAAAAACCAATACCGGAGAATTAAAGCCCTTTAAATCGGTATGGCCAAGTTCATTAAATACAATATCTTTTCCCATACACAGATCTTTCACAACGGAAGAAGCCAACACCTGGTTTGAGGCTGCCTTACTGCAAATTCTTGCGGCTAATTGAACTGCAGCCCCAAAGAAATCACCACCCTCAGTAACAGGTTCACCCGTATTTAGACCGATACGAATATATAATGGGATGTCAGGATTACTGGCTCTGAAATTCTTCAATGTTTTTTGAATTTCTTTGGCACATTGAACAGCTTTCGACGCGGAAAAAAAGCAAGCCATAATGCCATCACCTGTGTGCTTTACCTCTTTGCCCTCATGGGCAATAAGATTGACCCTTACTATTTCATTATGTTTTCTAAGAATTGTAATTGCTTTGTCATCGCCAACAGTTTGTGTCAGATCAGTAGAGCCTACTATATCTGTAAATAAAAATGTTCGGACTGAAGAGTCATAATGACCATCAGTATGAATTACCCTTCCGATCTCATTTGCCTCAGCATTTCCCATAAACAGGGCAACGTCAGTTGGCTGCACTTCTATTATTTCACAGGCCAGGTGTCCGTGAGCTTCTCCATGAGTAGCAATACAAGCTGCTTTGTTTGGGCCTTCAACAAGACAAAAAATTGTTCCCGATTCTTCATTTACCCAAAATTTATGGTACTTGACTCCATATTTATCCTGTACATCAAGATCCGCCTGGTGAACTTGTCTCATCTCGTCCTTTGTGAGTCCCTGAACCCCTCTGTGCAAATCCATATACAAGGGCATAATGATTCGTTTTCATTTTGAAGTTACATGATTTTGCTAAAATCGGGAAGCGTTGAAACAGTTACGCAATTTGAGCTGTATTCATACTTTTTTCGGGCAATAAAAAAAGGGACTAGTAAGTCCCTTTCACATTAAGCTTTTATGCTGTTATTGCACCCGTCCATCTTTTTTATCCATACTACGTCCAATAACATAGCCACCACCACCGCCAACAACACCACCGACAACAGCACCGACTGCACGATTACGTTTGTGAATGACGGCGCCAAGAACTGCGCCAGCACCAGCGCCGATCGCTGTTGCTTTTGCAGCCTTGCTCCAGCCTTTCTTCGCGGTTGCCGTTTTAGCACTGTTTTGTGTTTCAGAAACCATTTTAGGACTCTGATAATTTACAGTACGTTTTGCTGCTGTACTTCTGGTTGCGGTCTTTGGGGCAGTATAACTTGCCTTCTGCGTTTCTAAGGCTTCTAATGCCTTTGTTTCTTTCCATGTTTCGAATTGTGCTAATTCTGCGGCATCAACTTTTTTCATTTTAGAATTGCTGCTGATACCGACTACTGCTGCTACAGATGCTACTGCAGCTATGGCAATAACAATAACTAGTAAAGGTTGTTTCATAACTGAGTTTTTTAAGATGATTAAATTATTTTTCATTACAACCTATATATAGAAAAACGGTGCCAGAGATTTGATAACTGTTAAAGGAATCGTTAATTGAATTTCAAGCAACAAGTAATTAATCCTTTATGATCATTGACTTTTAACAATGAGAAAATCATTGATGGTGTGATAAAAAAATAACCCGTGTCATGGACACAGGTTATTAAAAAACTCCAGATGAAAATTAATTTGCGACAAGTGAACGGAGACGCTCTATGTCCTGAATCCCTTCGTACTTAATTGGAACATCTTTGTTAAAACCTGCCTTCCTCACCGTAGCAAATCCTTCAATCCTGATCAATGCCTGTTTCTTTCTGAATATCTCACGATGATTTTTTACAGCGCTGATATTATCCATTTTCAATACCGCGGGAATTATGAATTCGCGGCGTTTGCTAACAGCGACTTTATCACTGATCCCAAACCGGCCGAAAAACATATTATCAATATAGACATCTCCTCTTGCCTGGCTAAGCGTAACGCCAAAGTCGTTTGGATTATAATAAACCAAATCAAGGCCTGCGGTAGTTTGCAGCAGACCAACATCCATAATACGTACATTCTGAATTTCGCGGTATTCAGGATCTCGTATATTGTCTGACTTACATGAACCAAAAAGAAAAGCGGCCGGAGCCAAAATGAGTATTAATCTTTTCATAACGTTTGATTTTAAATTTAATAAGTATAAAACGTTATTATAATCGAACTATCAGGCCATTTTACGTTAAACTTCTGTGAATCGATACTCTTAACATCATTTTAAAATTCTTATTCGAATTTTGCTATTTTACATCCGCCTCCGCTAATGAAAACCTGGTTAAAAAAATTGGTTGTTGTCCTGCCGGTTATAATTGTAAGCCTGGCGTATCTCCCTGTGCTGTACCATAGAGACTATGAAGAAGCCAGTTTTAAAAGAACAGCGGGCCTGGTGCTGTGTATTCTTATATTTTATGCATGGATCATATTTGTAACGATACAAAAGAACCAAAACAACTTTTTACAGGTATTGGTACAATCAAGCTTTTTTGTTTATGTTTTTGCCGTACTCCAGCTCACTGGATATTTTATACTTTTTAAAGAAGTGTCTTCGCATGGCTGGTGGGATAAAATGAATCATCGTGTAGCTACAAATGATCATGTAAATTTTATTGCTTTTAAAACCATCGGTATATATAACACTTTTGATAAACAAGTGATCGGAAATTTTGTTATGCTTTTTCCGCTTGGCATATACCTACCATTGTTGCTTAGAAGGCTCCGGCGACTTTCTGGTTTCTTTGCTGTGTTATTGATATCTTTCCTTGTTTCAGTAGGAATTGAGGTGATTCAACTTGCTACCAGTTACCGCAGCACCGATATCGATGATGTGATCTTAAATACAATGGGGGCATGCTTTGGTTTTATCATTTACCAACTTCTTAGAATAATCGTGTTAATAAAGAAAAGGCCGCCAGACAATGCATCACAATTAGTTTGATATTAGTGCTCTCTTGAAAATCTCATGAATAACCTTGGCACCTGCTGATGAATGAAACATTAATGAATATAGGCCTTCAATAAACTCCTGATCATTCACCAATCACATCCCAGGGAGTTAGTGTCGATTTATCCTTCTCTTCATCTTTTGGCCTATCTTTTCTCTTCTTAATCTTTAATGGCTGATGGGCTTTGTCTTTCGGTATTGTCAGATCTATTTTTAAATGTTTTAGATCATCCTCGGTTATTTTGTCATTCTCATCACTTAAGTGTCTTTTTACTATCTCTTTCGCAGTTTTACCTTGTGAAATTGATTTTTGTTTGTTGTTTCTTCCTTTTTTCCCTTCCCCACTTAAAGAAGGTTTATTCACAGATTTAGCCATAAGGGTGTTTTTTCTATTGTTGAAAAATACATGCCAGATTAAATAAAATTTTCAATGGCATCTTTTTTGCCAACCACCGTTATGGGGAGCATCAATGTTATGATGGTGAAAGATAACTGTGTTAATGCTCCCGTTCATTAACGTAAATATTTTTTTAACTACTAAAACCATCTATGTATGAAAAAGATCAGCGGGTTATGGCTACGATTCACAACATTTACATTTTTATGCTTCTTCAGCGTACTGACATTTGCCCAGGAAAAAGGCGTTGATGTTGATATAAGTGTGAAGAAAGAAAATGAATGGTATCAAAACCCTATTGTATGGGTAATTGGAGGTGCAGTATTCATTCTATTATTAGTAGCATTGCTTCGAGGTGGTGAAAAGAAAAGTGCGTAGTTATAGCGTTGAGGTGGATATACCGAAAGCCGGATTTTTGTCCGGTTTTCTTTTTTTGATGCAATAACATCCAGACATCGAACAACAAGAAAAAACAAATGGGGCGAAAACGCTACACTCCTTGTTCTACCATTTGCGTCGTATTTCTGCGTGTTGTCTTATTGGTATGGCATTTGTCTTTCATAAACTATAAACAAAACTACACTATCAATAAAACTAATAATATTATGAAAACGATATCCCTTTTCCTCGTCAGTTGTATAATAACAACGTCGGTGATCAGCCAGACTGTAAGTACTGTAACAATTAACGTTAGAGGAAATAACAATGAAGCTATTATTATTGACGGCAAGGAGTATGTAGTGAGCAATGATTACAATACGAATACCAATACGCCAATAGTTGTTTCAAACCTTCAGTCGGGACAACATACATTGCAGATAAGGCGTATCAATGAAGTCAACCCCTCATCGACAGTATTCACGATAAGGAACGGCTACGATCTGCAAATCACGATAACTGCAAATGGCAGCGTACAATCAAAAGAAATTAAATGGCGCGCGGATAATAATATTGCCGAATATGCAACTCCAATGAGCGCTGCTGATTTTAATACCCTTTATAACAGCGTTCGAAGCCAATGGAGGAATTCTAACAAGGTGACATTAGTTAGCGATGCATTTGCAAATAAGAGTAATTATTTTACAACAGCGCAGGCCAAACAGTTGATACAGCTGATCAACAATCAAAGTAACCGTTTCACCCTCGCAAAAGCAGCATATCGCGGTATTACCGATCCCGTTAATTTTACGCAGATGTATGATGTATTCAACAGCCAGTCGTACAGAGACCAACTAGCAGACTATGTAAGCACATATAATGCAGGAAGTTCATCAACAGCGATGACCAATGCAGCGTTTAATACGCTTTACAAAACCGCAAAACGGCAATCAACAGTCAATTCAAGAGTGTCATATATCTACAACGCTTTTGCCAACACCAATAATTTTTTCACGGTGTCACAAGCCCGGCGATTGATTCTGTTAGTTCCGGATGAACCAAACAGGCTTTACCTGGCTAAAATTTCTTACAGAAGTATTATCGACAGAAATAATTTTTCACAGATGTCTGCTCTCCTTAATAGTCAAGCAAACAGAAATGAGCTAAGCACCTTTGTAAGTACTTACGATGATAGCAATCCCGTTTATACAAGGATTGCGATGAAAGATGATGATTATAATGTGCTGTACAGGGACATTCAAAATCGTTTTGGTCTTGGCGCAAAAATGTCAGCCCTGCAAAATGTATTTGCAAACGAAAATTATTATTTCACCGTAGCTCAGGCGCGACAGCTTATCCAATTAGTAAGTTCCGAAAGTAACAGGCTTGAGCTTGCTAAAGCATCATACGACAACATTGTTGACCAGGTTAATTTCAATCAATTATATGATGTGTTTTCAAGCACCACCAGCAGGAATGAACTGGAAGTATATGTAAGGGATTATCAAAATACGACTCCAGGGTCTACAACTCCGGCTTACACCAACAGAACACCAATGTCGAGCACCAGTTTTAATACTTTATACAATAACGTTAAAAACACATGGGGATTTGGTGCAAAAATGTCCGAGCTTACCGAAATTTTTGATAATGATAGTTATTATTTCACCGTTGCTCAGGCAAAACAATTAATTCAGCTGGTGAGCTCTGAAAGTAACAGATTACAATTAGCAAAATCGGCTTATGGTAATATTACCGATCCTCAAAATTTCAACCTGATGTATGAAGTGTTGACAAGTCAATCAAGCAAGAACGAATTATCAACTTTTGTGAATACTTATTCTTACAATAGGTAAGATGTAGTTTGAAACGCTGTTTTCAAATGCCCGGCCTTTCCGATGTTGTCAAGTTAAAGGAAAGGCTGGGTTTTTTTGCAGGGTCAAATTTCAATCGTAAAATATTTTTGTTCTTTGATGGCCGTAAAACCGATATGTTCGTAAAATAGATGTGCGGCTGTTCTCGTCAGGTTGCAATGAAGACTCAATACTTTATTACCATTTTCTCTTGCCCATTGTTTTACCTTTTCAATCAGCAATCTTCCAACACCTTTCCCTCTGTATCGTTCGTCAGTTACCACCCGTTGATCTCACAATGAGGCATTACTTCTATCATAGTTGTCTGCAGCGCGGATCCATCCAACAATTTTGTTTTCATGCAATGCTACGAAAGCAATGGGTTTCTTGCTGCTTAAGACAGCTTTAATATTTTTAAAAGTTTGTTCAGGAGACAGGGTATAACCAGTTGTGCAGAAAGTAAATTAACTGCTTCGGCATCTTTGATAAGCATTTCTCTGACCATGATCTGCATAAACTATACAGATTAAAATTGTTGATTGAAGGTAAATGAATTGCCCCAACCTGAGGGCTGGGGCAATTCATATTAATCTGGCTAAAATCACTAAGGTCAACCGTTTGCCGGTTTCTCCATTTCCTTTTTCTTCTTTTCAATTAATTCTTTGTAGCGTGTTTGTTGCTCAGGAGTAAGAAATTCAAAAAGTTTTGCTTCTTTTTCTTTTTTCAAGCTCATCTTCTTTTCCTTCTGTGCATCTTTACTTAGGTTAGCGTCTTGTGCAATAGCAGAAAACTTGTCATCATACTCTTTGGTAAGAGCATCGTATTTAACTAACTGGTCAGCACTCAATTTTAACTCCTCTTTGATCTTGTTCTCCCATTCTGCCTTTTCCTTTTTGTAATCTTTTTGTTCTAATTGCGCCATCGCAGCTGTACCTACAAAGGCAACGCCCATCATTAATAACAATAACTTTTTCATACAAGTGAAATTTTAAGTGAATAATAATAAAATGGTAAGACACGAGTAGCAGAAAAAATAATGCCATCGGCATAATTAGTGGAAAAGTTTGATCGACCTGTAATCACTTTGGTTACGAACGGCAGAAATCAGGGATAACGTGTATTTTTGTTGGAACATTAATCGAAGTAGAGTTGACGACCAAGAGTTTTATGGTTTGGCGGGAGCAATGAATTTGCGAGGGGCTGTGCTCATAGCTGCCTGCCCCTGACCCGGGCTTAGCTTCTGTTATGGTACCCAGGGCAATGCACTCGTCGCAATTTTTCTAAGCCGTACTAGGATTAAGGTTGTTCAATATTTCAAAAATTAGTGTGTTTTTAGTAGGGCAATGCTAATGCCTTAATAGATCCTGCAAAAAATACATGTAGATTTAATCATAAATTTAGATATGAATTTGCCGGTTTTAATTTTTGTTGGAATCACAGCGATTCTATTCATAATTCTTCTTGTAATAAGGAATCAAAAAGATAAAAGGGAAGTTATTGACCAGATGAAAAATGATTATCCCAAATCAAAGAATGAAGAAGGGGATGCGGATATTGATAACAGATCACAACTGCATTGAGCCTTATTTTGGTTTGAATATAAATTTTATTTTACCCCATCAATCTTTACTGCCTCTTTTAAAAGTTTGATTATGGCTCCGCAGTCAATTTCTTCGGCGGAATAAAATATTTTATAAAATACCTGCCTGTTGGTCCCCCGAATAAGATAGTTCTCTGTGTCCTGCAATTTGTTTCCGTGCCAAAGTCCGAATAGAACACCCCTCTTAATTCCGCCTCGTGGAATAGTTGCCGGCCAGATTATGCAAATGCCTTTTTTACCATAAAAGAAAGGAACGTTGTAAGCTATTTTTTCTTTGCATCCAGCAGGTAGATTCTCTTTTACGATCTGCCTTAAGACATCAGTAATGACCCTTTCATTCTCGGGTAAAAGCTCATAGAGCTGAACAAGTGATTTGATTTTGATGGAGGTTGCTTGCATGATTGTCTGGCCGATTCAAAAGTATGGTGGCTTTTTAAAATTTGGAAGGTACTGAAGCTGGAATAAATCGTGAAATTGTAGAAACAATTCCCCCCGGGAAGCTTGTGATTAACGATTAATTGCTTAAAAAATTTTGGCCTGATTCTTATCAGTGTTATAATGGCAATTATTTTTTAATTAAAAGAATTTATATGAAAAAGATAAGCCTTAGCTGGGGATATCGATTTTTCCTCGCCTTCGTATTTACTTGTCTTCAGGTAGTGCTTTGGGCGCAGGAAGGCGATCAAAGTGTAACTACCAAAACTACCACCAGCACAACTAAGACAACAGAATGGTATACGTCTCCATGGGTATGGGTAGCAGGAGGAGCGGTGTTTATTATCATTCTTGTTGCACTTATGCGTGGTAACTCCAGCACCAGCGAAACGCGAACTACAGTAATAAAAGATTAACCTGAGGATCGTTATATATGTGAGCAGACTTTAACGGTCTGCTCGCATTTTTAAACCAGGGTTCAATTGATCGGGGATTTGTTCCCATCGGTTTTTTTGAATTCGTTTGAATAATGACCTCGATGGTGGAAATTCATTAGCAATTATCCAACCATCCGCACCTATTCTTCAAGGCATCAATAGTCGAACTAAACATCTAAGTTCACTTTTGGCAGCTGACCCTGCAGCCTTATTTCTCCCGACACAGCTTAGCTCGTCTACGAAATTCAGGATCACTTTTAACTTTCCTGATAGACCTGGCAGTTACAAATTTCCTTCACTACGGTCAATCCTTACAGCCTAATAGAATGGGCTCAAAGAAATAAGTACACAGTTGAGGTCAATCTTGAGATTGTTTTAAAAATTTTATTCTGCGAATTGACCCGGATATACAGTACCTTTCTTTTGCTGAATCAAAATGATAGTATGCCAAAATTGTGGTTATGAAGGTGAGCAGATTTATTGCTCAAATTGCGGTCAGCCACTTACAATCAAACGCATCAGCCTGGCTCATTTACTCCATGAGGTAACGCATACTTTCTGGCATCTTGAAAAGGGATTTTTATATACATTAAAAGAGCTGGCAACCAGTCCCGGCATGATGCAAAGAAGATATGTATCGGGGTTGCGGTTGCATTATCAAAAGCCGTTTTCATTCTTCGCTATTTCCGCAACCTTCGGTGCCCTTCTATTATTCCTGATCTACCATGATGCGAAAGATGAAATCAACCAATATTACAAACACTACTACTTTATCGTTCAGGCAGCCATGCTTCCTTTTTATTCCTTTATCACATATATACTTTTCAAAAGTTCAAAGCTCTATTATGCCGAAGCGCTGGTGATGAATGTTTATATGCTTGGATTTATGTCTGTTCTTATAGTGCCTATCAATATCCTTTACTTTTTTTTCCCCGAAGGTGTTGTTCAGATTCTGGAAGTGACCTTTTTAATTACTTACAATACATGGACATATTTGAATTTCTTTAAAGGGAAAGCCATATGGTGGATCGCTGTAAAAAGTATTGTAAGCATAGTAACCAGTTATCTTTTATTCCAGACTGCATCAAACCTTGTGATGCAATGGTTACTATAGATCGGTTACTATAGATCGAATAAAAAAGGGCTGAGATAGAAATCCCGCCCCCACATAGAAATTCATCATCCTATGAATTACCAAAAAATGCTGTTATCTAATTTCATTACAACTATGAATGCCATACCGTCGGTTTAGAAAATCTGTAAAGCCTATTCTACATTTTTGATCAATTATTCCGCAGGGTGAATGATCCTAAAAACTATTTATCCTACCAGTTTGGTTTAACTTACAGTATCAAAGGTTGTGCTAATTATTGTGTGGCCATTAAATCGTATAGTTACTATGCGTTGAGTTTAAAACCTGTGGATATTTCTCTACGTTACCACTTTAAAGTGCTCACATTATCAATTTTCATCCCTGCAAAAAAACCCGGGCTGGCAAGAGCTGCTGGTCTGATACTTGTTCATTTTACTGTAAACAATCTAATATGAAAAAGCTATTAGTAATTAGTTCAGTTGCCACCATTATATTGTCGACCGCCTGCAAACAGCAGCGGTATTATGACCTGACGGCGGGAAGATATGTAGAACTTGAAAAGGATGAAAAGACAGGTCTAATGTTGAACGCTGCGACCGACGAACCGGTATACATGTATGTTGATACCAGGACAAACGATACCATTTATGGTGCTACCGGAAAAGTGATCAATGGCTATGTTATAAAGACAAGTGATGGAAAATACAAGTTTGATGAAGAAGAGTATAAGGTGAAAAACGATGACTATAAAAAGAAAGTCGAAGGAGATGAAGCAAAAGTGAAAACTGATGACAAAAAAATAAAGACAGATGAAGAAGAAAAGAAAGTAAAAAATGACAATTAGGATATTGCTCTTTCATAATTAATTCGGGCTTTCTTTTCGAAGGCCCGAATTATTAAACCAGATCGTATAAAAATTAAAGTTGAAAACAATGGTGAAGTACATTCTTTTTATATTATTGTCTGGCAAACTACTATCCTGCAATAATACTATTCAAACAAATGAGCGATCCAGTGCGGCAAAATCTTCTGATACTTCTAAAACCACTGCTCAGGAAACTGGTGAAAAGCCGGCTGCGGATCTGGATGGCTGCTACATGAAAATAATTGGCAGAGACACTGCCATTGTTATGCTTGAACAAAAAGGAAAAGAAATTTCAGGTAAAATGCTTTATGATAATTATGAGAAAGATGGGAGCAGGGGTACCGTAAAAGGAAAAGAAGATGGGGAAATTATAAAACTGTGGTACGATTTCACTTCAGAAGGTATGCATTCAGTAATGGAGGTATACTTTAAAAAAGAAGCCGGAAGGCTCTTACGCGGCGTGGGAAGTATGGATGCCAAGACCGATACAACGTATTTTATATCCGGAATAAACTACTCAGATAAGGAGGCTTTCAATAAAGTGAATTGTAGTGTAGTTGAGTGGAAGTTAAAATTCTAGGGGCGGCAAATTATCACGGGATTTGTCGTGCTTAACTGGAATAATACGAGGGGAAAATGGTGCATAAAGAACGGATTTTTAGCCATTGGTTGGCATGATATTTAAATCTACTATTGTAAATTAAAACCAACCCTAAATGAAAACGATCACGCCAAAGCTTATTATATTAAGCTTCTTCTCAGCTATTTTTATTACACCTTTTTTTACATCCTGCTCAAAGGAAGCAGCCCATACTATTGATCGTCAGACTGCCTTACTTATTGAAAAGAGCTGGAAATTCGAGATATACGGACTGGATGAAAACAATAACGGTGTAATAGAAGAATCAGAGAATAACATGCTTGCCTGCGAAATCGACGATATCTTTACGTTTCATGCCAATGGAACGGGTGTTTTTGAAGGAGGTACTACCCCCTGTAGTATGGGAGAGCCAGCCGTAATAAATTTCAATTGGAGTTTTTCAAACAACGGAACAGAACTGGCAATTTTTGCTGCACCTGAAAAGATAAATAAACTGGATGCGAACATCCTTGAAGTTTATTATATGGATCAGAACTCCCAGGGACAACCTGTGAAGTATATCAGAAGATTTAGTCATTGACGGACCATAGAAATAAAACAAGAAGGAAACAGTGGCATCGGAATTACTGTCTGTTATTACCATGTCTTACACCAACCTACAAGACAACTGTAGGAAAGTTATTGCGGTTTACCGCTAAGTGGTGCGCCTACTGCGATATCGCATCGATGCCCTGGCTCACCATGTTTAGGATTCAGCGTTGCGGTGGCAGGAGTTGATTTAGGGGTCACTGTCTTGGCATCCGTAGTTGCCGCAGGTGTAATCACACCAGGAGCAGAAGTTGGAGCATTCGGTTGAATAGTGCTGGTCGTCGCTGGCGCATTTAATGGTGCACCGACCGCAATATCACAACGATGTCCGGGTTCTCCATGTTGGGGATTCAATGCTACCCCTTGATTTGAAGCTGCCAGGCTATCATAGCCGCCTGGTAAAACCGGATTTGTTGTTGCCGGCAAAACAGAAGGTGCTGCAATTTGTTCCTTATTCTCCGGTTTACTGTCACAGGAAACAAGTACGGTAAAAAACAGGATTGCGGCTGCAGAAAAAAATTGTTTCATTTATCGGGTTGTTACTTGTTATTAGAATAAAACACAAGATAATTAATTTCTCACCGACAGACTGTTTTAGTTTTTTTAAGACCTGCATTTCTGCTATGAAATTTGTGCTGTAAGGCATAGCGGCATGATTTTTTAACTATTTAGCGCATGGTACGAGGCTGTACTTCGTGTGGGCTATTTGTTGTTTCGGTGCTCCTGATCTCGTGTAAGGATAAAAATGAGATGTCTTTTCAAGATCCTGTCTCGGTTTCAGATCAAATAGAGTCCAATACAACCGACACTAATAATTCTTTTGAGTTAGGTAATGAAATTGATTCAAGCATAACGATCGTAGCGCTGCCTGATCCTGATATTTATAAACAGGGCGAGGACATTAAAACAGGCCCGATTGTACCTGATAGCCTTGTCGCCTTCGGTAAATCATTGGTAGGCATTCCGTATCTATATGCATCTTCTGATCCCGCTAAAGGCTTCGATTGTTCGGGATTTATTACGTACGTGTTTAATCATTTTGACATTGCCGTTCCAAGATCGTCTGTCGATTTTACAAATGTTGGCAGGGAAATACCGGCCGCAGTCGCCAGACCGGGCGATCTTATTTTATTTACAGGCACAGACAGTACAATAAAGATCGTTGGACATATGGGAATCGTAGAAAGCAATGAAAAAGGCAATTTGCTTTTTATTCACTCCACATCCGGGAAAGCAAAAGGTGTCGTTATAAGCCCTTTAAAAGGTTATTACGAAGCAAGGTTTGTAAAGGTCATCAGGGTGTTTCCGGAAAATCATTTCCGATGAAACCTAATACTGAAACCTGATACAGAAATGAATTCGGCGAATTATTTGAGGTGGACCTGGATCGTTGCTTAAAAGCAGAAGCGATAAAGAAACCCCCGGTTTGTTTTGCTTTGAGCGGACCTAAAACTTCAGGTCGTATAGCTCCATTTATTGGGGAAACAGTTCAACCAGTCGATAACCCCAGATTAGTACGATTAAAAGAAGAATAAAAGCTACCATAAGAATTAGGATAAAATTCCTTCGCCTGGTATAATATCGTCTTGAATGCTGCATTTGAAACAGAGTTAAATGAAAGTCATGATTCAATCATTAACAAAGATTATGCTAAACCAACAAAATTGAGGACCCCCGCAAGATTGCAGGGGCCGCTAATCAAAAACCATTAACCATTAAACCTTATCCTATGAAAATTCATAATGAATATAATTCATAGCGGCGATTTAAACAGCTCTTCTGACATTTTCTTGACATCGGACAATCGTGTTTCTACCATTTTTAATTTTGGAATAGACAAAGATTCAATCTGTATTATTCGGTCATTTTGAATTTTTGGATTTGGAGTTGATGTGTCATGAATGTATAAAAGGGGATAATTTCTTTGCGTCTTCCTTGCAAAGGGCCGGCACGTAAATTTCTGATACGTTATCTTTATATCAATTAGTTCGCTGATATGCGTAGCAGACAAGCATGCAAGATATCGGCAATGACGAAAAACTATTCTGCGTAATGCCAGACTGCGTCATTAATATGCTCCATAGCATGCTCAAGATTTTCGATCCTGAATCGTTGATCAGTAATGGCGGTGTGCTGATCGTTTTTTTATTGGTCTATGGCAGCACCGGTTTATTCTTTTGTTTCTTTATACCCACAGGTGCCGTATTGTTTACTGCGGGGATATTTATTGCAACAGGTGGCCTCCAGTATGATGTTTTCACCGTGTGTGCTTTACTGATACTTGCTTCGGTATTGGGAAATCTCACCGGTTATTGGTTGGGATGGAAAACAGGTCCTTTGTTGTATAGTCGAAAAGATTCAAGATTCTTCAAAAAACAACATCTTACAACAGCTGGAACCTTTTATAATAAGTATGGCTGGTTGGCATTAACTGTTGGGTTATACCTGCCTATTATCCGCACATTCGCTTCCACTATTGCAGGAGTTGTCAGGCTGAATTTTCGCCGTTTCATTTTACTTTCTGTTGCCGGCTCTGTGGTTTGGGTACTGAGTTTTGTATTAGCAGGGTACTATATTGGCAGCCGGCCATATTTAAAGCCAATGTTAAACTATATCGTAATCGGTTTTATACTTGTTATTACCATACCTCTTGTTATCTGGATAATTAAAGAATTAAAAAGGATGCGAGAAGAGAATAAGAAGAACGTACTGTAGTTTATTTGTCAGTAAGCTTTGAAAAATTATTAAAATACCAACAAGGGTATAAAGTTGTAAAGGCGTAAAAACTTAACTGATTTTAATAACAGCTCTATCCATAAATCAACACTCACTGGAAAAATTCAGCCTGAAATAAAAAAAATACGAAGGGGAAATAGTACCCCCGAACGGAGTTTTCTGCCCCCTGCTGGCATGATATTTAAAGCTACTAGTTACTTAAAATCAACTTATGAAAACAACCTGGCTAAAGCTTACACTGGTTAGCATATTCTCGGTTATTATTCCTTCGTCATGCATTAAAGAAACTATTGAGAGTAAGACGACCTTACTAGTTGAAAGGAGCTGGAGATTTGAACGCTATGGATTGGACGAAAACAACAATGGCGTGATAGAAGATGCAGAGAACTATATGATGCCTTGTGAAGCAGATGATGTTTTTACTTTTATGGTCGATGGGGCAGGCTTCTTTGAAGGTTATGCTTTACCATGCACGGAAGGGGAACCTGCCGTGATTAATTTCACCTGGAGTTTTTCGAATAATGAAACTGAATTGGCCATTTTTGCGGCGCCTGAAAAAATCAACAAGCTGGATGAAAACATCCTTGAAGTGTATTATATGGATCAAAACTTTCAAGGAGAGGCGGTGAAGTTTATCAGGCGATTCCGTCATTGATCATCTAGTGTTCCAAAATAGTTTGCCGGCATTTGTTCCTGTAGTTTGCACGAGGTTAAGACGCGACAACAACTACCTGATTTCATGATCGCTGAATAAGATCAAAAAACAAAAAAGTGATTATGAAAACAATGACTTGTAAATAAATCGGTGGAGGCTGCGACCACGCGTTTCAATTGCTAAGCAATTGAAGTCATTAACGGTTAAATTTAAAATACAAACCTAATTCTCCAATAAATACCACATCATCGAAGCGTATATTAAGATAATCTCGTCCTAAAAAGCTATGCACCATAAACCCTATTTCATTTGTTACCGAAGGCATATAATTAAAGTAAGTGTGCCAACCAACCCTGTATTTACTGTCATGCGGAAACGCGGACAGGTCGCCAGTTATAAATTCAAACTCTGTTCTTATGCCTAACTGTCTTTGCACTTCTCTTTTCACCATGGATCCACCAGGTTTATTCCGATTGACTGTAGTTAATGTCTGTATAATTGGTTTTTTGAGCCAGTGAAGATGGAACAGGATTCTTCTTTCTCCGTAATAGTGAGTTAGCTCTTCGCTTTTACTGAATGGACCATCCAGATCAACTTCATTCTGATATCCGACCCCCGCAATAACAAGATTCTTATTACTACTGTTACTTGATATATTCAACATAACCCGCCAGTAATTTGTACTGAAATCTCCACTTTTATAATTGTTTCTCCGGGATGGAGTGTTGAGAAAAAAACTATCAGCCTGACCGTTTGAATAGTGATGCAATTGAATAGTTGTCCATACTAAACCACCCCTCGATTCGCTTAGCTTTCTCAGCGAAGAAAAGAGATAATCAAGCCCGAAACCAAACTTATTACTTGTGGGTAGCAGGGGATTTGAATAATCCTGCGTCAGGCGAGTGAGAAGGCTAACATCAAAAGTCAATCTCATCCGTTGAGCAAAGGATGGGCTATAATATTTTCCCTGATAAATTACAAACCGGTGCCCGAAATGTCCCTCAGCCCAGTAGCCATTCTTGCCTTCACCATCCTTCAAGGCAACCGCTCTATCCAACATAGGCGTGATCACGGGAAAGGCGAGGTACATCATCGGATCATTATGCCGAAGCAGTTGGTGGTAACGATCCATCGCTGCATCTGGATTTGATGACGCAGCCGTATCGCCTATTACAACATTTATTTGACCATTGATTATTGGCGCAACGAAAAGAAAAAAAGAAAACCAACCAATAAATTTTTTCAGGACCAGGCTGTGTGCAAAAACCCTCATAATGTCAAATTATCAGCAGGTACCGCGGAATATCGCTGAAACAATTTTTTTTCTTCCGGGTTTCTCCGGGAATCTAATTCCTTTTCAATTTGCTTTATCCTTTTATTGCATTGTGTACATTCTTCTACACTTGCGCCATATCCTACCAACTTATAATACGTTATTGTTTCCTTAGCTAATAAATGCGCAAGCTCTGAACGCTGAAAATCTTGGAGTGCTTCCATAAATGAGGGTTTTTACTATATGGACATGCAAATGGCATGCAGAAATAAAAAGTTCAGGAGCGCCAGTGTAATGATGAAGCAAGAATTGCAAAAGTGGTCAGCGTGTTTCCTCCAACGCATTTCGTAGGGCCATGACATTTTGATTCAATCCCATACATATTTCCAGCTTCCGTCAACCTGCCTTTTCCAAACCGTATGAAAAACGCCGGTAAAACTTATGGGTTTACCCGTAGAATCTGTAGATGACCAAACATATTTACCATAAGTATAACCCATATCTCCGTTTTCGGAAGCTTGTATAAAATCCGGCGACCATTTAACGGTTGCTTTCTGATAAAATGGAGTGGAGTAAAAATTTTTGATCGCTTCCTTGCCGTGTATCAATGTATCATTTTGTCTTTTTATGGTTGCATTTGAATCAGCAAAAAAATAAAATGCTTCAACAATGCCTTTATCAGCTGCCATCTGTTGGAAATCTTTTTCTGCTTTTTCTATTTCCTGTCTCGCATTGTCATTTTGGGCGTTATTCTTATTGCGGGTGTCAGGAGATGAACAGGAGAGCAGTATTGATAATGGTAAAAAGATCACTGAATGCCGTTTCATAATTCAGTTGTTTGATGTAAGTTCTGGCAAGATACAATCATTTGCAAAGAGGGAATTCGTCCATTGAATAAGTTGCAGGCGGTCTCCGGGCCCTGCAGGGTGGAGATTCCCATTTCTCTCTATCTCTCAGTTTTACTTTTCCTGGTAATTACCCGACTCGGAAATTGTCGAGCGTAATTAGATATTAATACCAAGGGGAAATAGGGCTCATTAACGGATTTTTTAGCCCTTGGTTGGCATGATATTTCGACTTACTATGCAAATTTAAAACCCAACCCTAAATGAAAACAATTGCTTTAAGGTCTATTACAATCGGCCTTTTTTTGTCTATCATCTGTGTATCCTGTAGTAAGACAGATAACACCGCGAAATCGCAAACAGAACTACTTACTCAAAAATCATGGAAATTCGAAATGTATGGCCTGGATGAAAATAATAACGGAATCATTGAAGGAGCTGAAAACGGCATGTTAGAATGTGAAACTGATGATGTATATACATTCAATGCCAATGGTACTGGTGTTTATGCGGGTGGCACCCTTCAATGCAGTGCCGGAGAACCACCCACGATTGATTTTGGATGGGCTTTTTCTAACAACGGAACAGAGCTTGCCATTTTTGCCGCACCTGAAAAGATCAATAAATTGGATGAGAACATCCTTGAAGTATATTACATCGATCAGAACTCTCAGGGCCAACCCGTGAAATATATCAGGAGATTTCAACACTAAAGAAATTGAAAAGCTTCGATTTGAAGTTGCCCCGGTCATAAAGCCGGGGCATTTTTCGTTTTATTACTAATTCAATCATTACAAGGCTTTGTTACAACAACAGATTCCTTAGTGAACACAATAACTCTTGAGGCAGCTTTTGCCCATTAATATCAATAAATCTTACAGACTGTTTCAAAGTATCATTAAGTAATCCTTTTATTGCTCTACACTGCGCATTTACCCCATGGCATATCGTTTGTTTCCATATGATTCTTAATAAACAAATACAATAACTAAAAAAGATCAATGATGCCAAACACAAAAAATAAAAACACAGAAAAGTCTAAGGCCGCAAATGGTAAAACAAAAGACCGTAATGCAAGTAAGCAGCAAACAAATTCACAACTTCAAAAGTTCTTTGAAGATTCTTTAAAAGATATTTACTGGGCTGAAAAAAGCTTGACGAAGGCATTGCCGAAAATGCAGGAAGCGGCAACGACAGAAGAATTGAAGAATGCAATCGAGGAACATTTAGCACAAACCGAAACGCAGGTAAAACGCCTTGAACAGGTTTTTGAACTGATTGGTAAAAAGGCGCAGGCTAAAAAGTGCGATGCTATGGAAGGCTTAATAAAAGAAGGGGAATCTATAATAGAAGAAACCGAGGATGGAAGCATGACACGTGATGTTGGAATCATAATGGCTGCTCAAAAAGTTGAACATTATGAAATAGCAACCTATGGCGGTCTTGCACAAATAGCAACTACGATGGGTCTTGATGAAGCCGCCGATCTGTTAAATGAAACGCTGGAAGAGGAAAAGGAAACAGATGAATTACTCACCGAAATAGCAGAAAATAATATCAATTGGGAAGCAGAACAGGAAACTGAAAAAGCATAGACGACATGTAGGACTGTATAAGCCAAGGCCGGGGTTAATAACCCGGCTTTGTTTTTCTCACAAATCTGGAGGAATGGCCTGGAATAATAAGGAAAATTATTCTTCCATTTGATTGACAATTAATTGTTTATCAAAGTTCTGAGCGTCTTAACCATTTCTTGCACAGTGTTTGTTTTTTAGGAAGAAAATTGATCCTATGTTCTATAAAAAAATATACAAGTCGGTGTTGATCGATCGGTTTACAGAACAGACCCGGCAGTTCATCAAGGTCCTCCTGAGAGGAGAACGATATCCCGGCGAATATAAAAACTGCAAGGACTCATTAGAGAGGATACAAAAACAATTATTGTGGGAAGAAAAAAGATCAGACTATAATATTTCTGTTAGTGCTCCGGGTAAACTGTCAATCAATATAAATAAGGGTTAGATCGTTTCGCCATTGAGAGACGACAAACCACCAAATGCGTAAGACATAAAAAGTAAATTTTATATTAATCACTAAAAGCAAAAGTGATAGGTTGTCTACGGTAAGCTTTTACATTTTTACCCTTCTGAACAGCAGGATCCCATTTGGGGGAAATTTCTATTAACCTCCATGCCTCCATATCCAAAGATAATTCGACGGATTTTACAATGAATAATTCCTTCGTGCTGCCATCGGTATCCACTGCAAAACCAATCATAACCTGTCCGGACTTCCTAAGGTTTTCAGCCCTTTTGGGAAATTGAAGATTTTTTTCTAAATATTTTACCCATGATTTTACACCGCCTTTAAAATCGGCTTCCTTCTCCACTTCCTCAAACCCTTCCGGTATTTTTTCGTTGGATGAATCTTCTTTTCTTTTTGATTCAAGATCAATTGTTCTTATAAGTTTTCCGTCTTCATAATCTTTTTGAAAAATAATTGATAAAGTATCCGTGTAGAAATACCAGGTTTTGTCCCGCTTACCTTTTTTTACATAGCCTGAAGAGTCTATCATGCCATCTTTATCATAATAAGCAACAAAACCATTCAGAATGGAATAACTATCATCCTCGTACGTTTCTACGCTGAAAAGAGGGCCATCAATATTATAATTATACCATCGATATGTTGTATCATTTGATTTTCTAACCAAAGACAAGTAGGTAGCATTTTCTAATGAGGAGGGTTTCCAGTTAGTGTCAAATGCGTAGTAGGTGTCGGTCACATTGTTTGATTTCTGGGAAAAAGCGGGGTATAAGCCATAGAAAAATAAAATGGAAAAGATTATTCGCATAAACTGTCTAGTTTCAATTTTTTGTTTGAAGAATTTATAACCTGTTTTTCAAAACATCTTATGATGATATTTAATTCATCGATATACATAGTGGTTGTCGTTATTAATAGTCAAAATAAGAAAGTTTAATAGAATTACCGAACCCCTTAACGGAGCGCCGCAACGACAGCCCAATCAAGGCTCAAATGCCCGGTACATAATCCCTTCTCTCTCGTCGCTTTTCGTTACCTTCGCCACCAATTTTTAAGCACCTAAATACTCCCCTTTAGGGGTTTGGGGGTCTACATGAAGAACATCCGTAATTTTTGCATTATTGCACATATTGACCATGGCAAATCCACCCTGGCTGACCGGCTATTACAAAGCACAGGGACCATCAGCGACCGCGATATGATGGACCAGGTGCTTGATGATATGGACCTTGAAAGAGAGAAAGGAATTACCATTAAAAGCCATGCGATTCAGATCAATTATAAACACAATGATGGTAAGGAATATATCCTGAACCTGATCGATACGCCCGGTCATGTGGACTTTAGCTATGAAGTGAGCCGGGCACTGGCTGCCTGTGAAGGATGCCTGCTGCTGGTAGATGCGACACAGGGTATCCAGGCGCAGACCATCAGCAATTTATACCTCGCTATTGAAAATGATCTTGAGATCATTCCTGTCATCAATAAAATTGATATGGACGGTGCAATGGTGGATGAAGTGAGGGATCAGATCATTGATCTTGTAGGTTGTAAACCCGAAGCGATACTATTGGCAAGCGCAAGAACAGGATTAGGTGTGCCCGAAATTTTGGATGCAATTGTAGATAGAATTCCCGCTCCTAAGGGCGATCCTGATGCGCCGCTGCAGGCATTGATCTTCGACAGTGTGTTCAATTCTTTTCGCGGCATCATTGTTTACTATCGCATATTGAATGGCAAAATAAAAAAGGGGGATACTGTAAAGTTTGTTTCTACCGACCAGGAATATGAAGCAGATGAAGTGGGAGTTCTCAAATTGAAGATGTCAGAAAGACCGGAAGTGAATTGTGGTGATGTTGGCTATATTATTACGGGTATTAAAGTGGCCAAGGAAGTAAAAGTGGGAGATACTATTACTATCGCCTCAAATCCTAATCCGCAAATGGTACAGGGTTTTGAAGATGTGAAGCCAATGGTGTTTGCGGGCATCTTCCCCGTGGACACAGACGATTTTGAAGAGCTGCGTGACTGTATGGATAAGCTGCAATTGAATGACGCCTCATTAACGTATGAATTAGAAACATCACAGGCATTAGGTTTTGGCTTCCGTTGTGGTTTCCTGGGATTGCTGCACATGGAAATTATTCAGGAACGTTTGGAAAGAGAGTTTGACCAGACGGTGATCACTACGGTCCCTAACGTTGGGTTTATTGCTTATACTACAAAAGGCGAGCAGGTAACTGTAAATAATCCCACTGAGTTTCCTGATCCTGTAAAGACAGAACGAATTGAAGAACCTTATATCAAGGCCCAGATAATTTCAAAACCTGAATATATTGGAAATATCATGACGCTGTGTTTGGGCAAAAGAGGAATTCTTATCAACCAGCATTACCTTACCCCGACGAGGGTTGAGCTGTTATTTGAAATGCCATTGACCGAGATCGTTTTTGATTTCTATGATAAATTAAAATCCCAAACCCGTGGCTATGCTTCTTTTGATTATCATCCTATCGGTTATCGTGAAAGTGATATTGTGAAAATGGATATTTTGTTGAATGGTGATAAAGTGGATGCATTGAGTGCATTGATACATCGCAGCCGTGCACAGGATTTTGGAAGAAAGCTTTGTGAGAAACTAAAAGAGCTCGTTCCCCGCCAGCAATTCCAGATTACTATTCAGGCAGCGATCGGCGCTAAGATCATTGCACGTGAAAATATCTCGGCAATGAGAAAAGATGTTACCGCTAAATGTTATGGTGGTGACGTAAGCCGTAAGCGTAAATTGTTGGAAAAGCAAAAAGAGGGAAAGAAACGTATGCGCCAGATCGGAACAGTGGAAGTACCACAGGAAGCGTTTTTGGCGGTGTTGAAGTTGGATGATTGATTTCGTGAATGGTCGCCCGATAATTATCGGGAGGTGAATAGTGAATAAATTGTTGAAGGCATCAGTTATGATGCCTTTTTTGTTTAAACTATATTGCATCATGCTGCACAAAAGGGGAAAGCATTTCTATTTAGTGATCTTTTTGTTTGCCATTTATCTCATAAATGGGCTTATCGCTATTCCCCGCAACTCGGTTACGTACGATGAAATGGATCACTGGAGCTATGGCAAAAGGGTATTGATGAAGGAAACGGATAAGATCTTTCCATTTGACGACGCGAGCACTATGCCTGTATCCGGAGTAAATGCAATCCCAAGAGCTTTCCAGCAAATTATAGATCCGGAATTACAAAAAACTGATGGCGGCTTTAGTGATATTATGAATGGCCGCTACGTTACACTGATCGTTTGCCTCCTTACAGGCTTTTTTATTTATACCTGGTCAAAGCAATTGTTTGGTGAAAATGCCGCATTGTTGTCTTTATTCTTATTTGTTTTTTGTCCGAACCTGAACGGGCATGGAGCACTTTTAACGACAGATGCATACGCAGCATTGTTCACTGTTTCGACAGCCTATTTTTATTGGAGGTTTATAAAAAAATCAAACGGATTGAATTTTCTTGCCTTCTGCATTAGTCTGGGACTGGCGCAACTTGTAAAGTATTCAATGCTTCATCTCATTATTTTCTTTGGTATTGTTTCTTTTTTTGTTTTGATAAAAAGAGGATCGCTGATCAAAAGAATAGGATGGAATTCGATTCGCTTAATCGTATTGGGAATTGTGGTGCTATTCCTTATTAACGTTGGATTTCTTTTTAATAAACCTGCTAAAGGGTTAGATGAATTTGATATGTCGAGTCAGAAATTTACTGCGCTTCAAAGTTCTTTTGTTGGCTCGCTCCCTCTTCCGCTCCCGGCGCCCTATATTAAGGGCCTGGATCTGACAACATATATGAATGAATTAGGTGCGGGTAATCCGAATGTTTCTGATGCAAATTATATTGTCGGTCAAAAAAAGACCGGCACTGGTTTCTGGTATTATTATTTAGTTGTTTTTATTTTCAAAACACCTTTAACAGCCTTGTTGATCCTCTTCGGCGCTGTTGCATTTCTGTTTGTAAGAAAGAAAAGACAGGGGCATCCAAACACAATGCTTTTTCTAGTGGGATTGATCTTTTACTTTTTATTAGTACTGGGTTCCCAAAATAATGTACAGATAGGGATCAGGCATGCCTTGATGGTTTATCCCCCGCTTTATGTGCTTTGCGGTTTTTTTGCTACGACTTCCTTCTTTCAAAAAAGAGCAAAATTACTGCAACGACTGATTGTGATCTATTCAGTTGCTACTTACTATTATTTTTTTCCCAATCTTATTTCTTATTCAAACGAATTAATCCCTGTTAAAAAGAATGCTTATAAAGTGATGGCAGATTCCAATCTTGATTTTGGTCAGGGTGTTTATGCGCTGGAAGGTTATTTAAGATCGCATCCGGATGTTTATGTTGCGGATACAACAGCAAGAGGTGGTAAATTTGCGATCAGGGTGAATGATTATCTTAATTTGAAAAATGAAAATAAATATTCCTGGACGTCAAACTTAAAACCTTCAGGACAGATCAATCATTGCTTTCTTTTGTTTGACAATTGAAACAAATTTAAAAACCCAATATTGACCGATACCAAATCCATATTCGTTATAATTCCCTGTTACAACGAAGGCAGTGTCATAAGGCAAACAGTTGAAGAAGTTCTTGCAAAGGGATATCGCGTTGTAATAGTTGATGATTGTTCCAGGGATAATTCAAGGAAGCAACTCTCAGGTTTACCCCTTTATTATTTACGTCACCGTGTTAATTTGGGACAAGGCGCCGCCTTGCAGACAGGGATTGATTTTTCCAAAAAGAAGGGCGCAAAATATTTTGTGACTTTTGATGCAGACGGCCAGCATGATTGCAATGATATAGCAGGTATGGTAGAGTTTTTAGAGCAAGAAAATGCCGACATTGTTTTTGGTTCGCGTTTTCTACCTGGCGCCAAAACGAATGTGTCACGTTCACGCAGCGTTGCCTTGAATTTGGGTCGCTATATAAATTATTTTTTTTCCGGCATCCTGCTGAGTGATTCGTTCAATGGATTGCGCCTATTTTCCAGACAGGCCGTTGAAAAAATAAAGATCACAGAGAACCGGATGGCTCATCCTGTAGAGATATTGATGCTTACTGCTGCGAACAAAATTAAATATGCAGAATACCCCGTTGCTATTCATTATAGTGATTATTCGAAAGGCAAGGGGTTGAAAAACAAGGACGGAATAAAAATTCTTTTTGAGATCTTTTTACATAAAATTTTCCGCTGATGAACATAAACATAATACAGATAGTTCTTACGGTATGCATTACCCTGATCGCAATTTATATGTACATGCGATTGCGTAGTGGTTTATTTGATATTATCCTGATCGGCCTTTTTTTCGTAGGAGGAATTTTCTTTACATTCTTTCCGGAGACAACAAATGCGATTGCACATTTTGTCGGTGTAAGCAAAGGCGCTAACCTGCTCTTGTATTCAGCTATTTTATTTTTATTTTTTCTTATCCTGAAACTTTATTCCCGGTTAAGAAAAATAGAGGAAAAATTTACTGAGCTTGTAAGAAATAAAAGCCTTGAAGAAGCTGAAGAGATGAAAGAGAAAGACTAATTACCGCCCGGTTTCTTGCCTTTATTTGCGTCGGACTTCTGTTTTAATTTTTCTTCGTTCTTATTTCCCTTAGAATCCAGCAGCTGATCGCCGACAGGAGCCTGGCCATCTTCCAATTTATAATTAAATACCTTGTCAACATGAACCCATTGTCCGTTTTGCCATTTAAAGCCTTCATAGTCCCCATCGGGAACGAATGTCCACGGGAACTCAGGTTCTTCAGTCTCCGAGATCAAATGATCGAATAAGATCAATTTTAATTCCGGCTCGTAATTCACGTAGGTCCTTGCTTCTTTTTTGTATTCAATGCTGAAGCGTGATTGTGTCGGTTTAATTATACTATCTTCTTTAAAGCTAAAACCACCGCCAAAAACCGGATTCTTTTTTTCATCGAATGATAATACATCGATCCATTTCTTTTGGCTTCTGAGACCCTCACGGTCAATTCCAAAAAGGGTATAATAGTTTTTCCCCTGGTGCTGCGTTTTGATCATATTATAATAGACAGCGCCGATCCAGTTAGTGTCCCTGCAAATTTTCGAATGCTTATTATCGGCCCACTCAGAATTATCAAAAAGGATATTCAGCTTTAACGAACCATCCTTTGTATTGTGTTGTATCAGTCCTTTCTGATACCCCCGGTAATCATCAATTTCTATGTACCAGGTTATGATTCGAAAACTGCTGTCAGGTGCATACAGTTTGGAAATGCCAAGGACAGAGTCAAAAGGATAGTAAAATGAGTTCTTAACTTTCAATGCCCTAAGCAATACGGGGACAAAGTCCTTGTAGGCGAGTAGCCGCCCTACTTCGAGTGAATCCAGGATCATAAACCTGGCTATCTGCTGGAGCGAATCTTCTTTTATTCTCAGTATTTTCTTATCGGCCGAAGAAATGACTTGTGATGATGCCTGTACCGATGAAAAAAGCAAAATAGCAATTGTTAAGAAAGAGAGGGTTGATTTTTTCACAGAATTCACTATTGGCATTTGATTGCGAATTTACACCGCTTTTACCAGACGTAGAATAACGCCAAAAGGTTCGAAGTATTTTATAACTTTTTATTAAAGCCCGTCTGCCGGCAGACAAGCTTTGGCAAAATCCTGAATACTATCGAATCGAAGATCGATATCAGGGTGGGGGAAAGGGGTTTGTGGATGTGTAGATGCGATATATACCGAGTACATCCCGGCATTTTTCCCAAAAAGCATATCGCTTGGCTTGTTGCCGGCAATGATAGCTCTGCTTAAATCAATTTGCGGAAAATCTTCTTTTGCGGAAAAAGCCATCCCCGGGTTGGGCTTACGGTAAAAGCTCTTCGGATCAACATCCGTACAGTAGTAAATGCCATCAATTCTTCCCCCGGCAGATTCAATATCCCGCTGCATATTTTCGTGAATGGTCGCCAGCTCTTCCTCTGTCATTAAACTTTTGCCGATCCCGCGTTGATTACTTACGACAACTATTTTCCCGAATTTTTTTGCAAAAATCTTCAGGGCATGTTTTGCACCTTCATAAAATTTGAATTCCCGCCAGTTTCGGATATAATCATCTTGCTTTTCATAATTGATTACTCCATCGCGGTCAAGAAACAAGGTCCACTCTTTATCGATGCTGCTGAGGTCAAGGTCTGGTTGCTTTAATTCCTGCTGAGCCCTAAAATAATCCTCAGGAATACCAATATCAATAAAATACTCATCTTGAACCGAGCCGTATATTCTCCTTGTCTCAAAATATTTTTCAAGCCAATCTTTTTCAAAGGAGAATTTCACGGGAAATTCCTCTGCAAGAAACTGTTCTGTGTTTAAAACATAAGCTCCGCCATTTATCAAACCAGTTTTGTAGAATTGTTTCTCCCTGAAGCTTTTTATTGAATCATCATCATTTAACTCCACCACACCATACCTTTCAAAATTTTCCATTGGCTTTAAGGCCAATGTACAATCTGAGTGATGTTTATTATGCCCAACTAATGCTTTTCTAACGTTAATCTTAAAAAGCGTATCACCATTAACTATCAAAACAGTTTTTTCCGAAGCTTTATAGCATGCTGCAAAAATGGCCCCACCTGTACCTAAAGGCTCCTTTTCAATCGAGCATTGAAAATCGAGTGTAGAAAATTCAGCATTTAAATATGCTTCGATCACCTCATGCTTATATCCAAGTGAAAAAACAAATCGCTCAATGCCCTGGCTTCTTAAATAATTGATTAAGTAGAATAGAAACGGTCTTCCATTTACCGGCGCCATGCATTTGGGGAGATCGGGAATCGCTTCTTTTAGTCTTGTTCCGAAACCACCTGCGAGTATGATTGCTTCTTTTAAACCCCCAAACCCCCTAAAGGGGGCTTTTCTAAACTCTTGGTTTTTGGAATTTTGGGTGTTCAAGTTAACGACTTTCCATAAGTCTCCCCTTTCAGGGAGATTTAGAGGGGTTTAAAATATTGTTCTTCGACTAACTGACATATTATATGCCCCACCATGATATGACTTTCCTGTATCCGCGGAGTATCTGTTGATGGGATATTGATTAAATGATCGCAAAATGATTTCATCTTCCCACCGCTTTCCCCGGTAAACCCAACAGTGATCATTTCTTTTTTTCTTGCAGTTTCGAATGCTTTCAAAATGTTCACAGAATTACCAGAGGTTGATAAACCAACTAATACATCCCCTTTTTCACCAATTCCATCGATCAATCTTGAATAGATATCATCGAAGCTATAGTCATTCGCCACGGCAGTCAGGTAAGAGGTATTGCAATGCAAGGCTTCTGCGGGCAATGCTTTCCGGTCTTTATAAAATCTTCCCGAAAACTCTGCAGCTAAATGTTGTGCATCTGCAGCGCTGCCCCCATTCCCGCAGAAATAAATCTTTTTACCAGTACGAAATGCGTTTACCATCACATCAATAATTGCGGCAATGGTTTTCAACAAAAATTCATTCTCTAAAAGATTTTGCTTGGTGTCGATTGAGGACTGAATTATACCTTTGATTTTATCCATCAATTCTTAATTATTAATTTTTAATTCTTAATTATCAAATCGTCCACGTCGTCAATCCATGCTCGACAAACTGGTAGTTACGGGACTTGCCTCCAAATCTTTCCAGGCTTTTCATCACGGCATACTTTGTATTTCCCGGGCAATAAAAGATCATAAACCCGCCACCGCCTGCACCTGATATTTTTCCTCCGGATGCACCCGATGCTTTCGCAGTTTCATAAATTTCTTCCATCAGCGAATTGCTGATCCCTTCTGCCATTTTTCTTTTTTGCTGAAAACCAAAATCAAGTATTTCACCAATTTCATTTAGTCGTCCTTTCAGCAACGCTTCCTTCATCATCATCGCCTGTTGTTTTAACTGGTGCATAGCCTCAATCGAAGTTTCCTGTTTAGCTGTTACGTTTTTCGCCTGTTGCTCAATTATCTTCCCCGAATCACGAGTCGTAGCAGTATAATACAACAACAGATTATTTTCCAGCTCAAATAAATATTGTTGTTTGATCCGCAATGGATTCACTACCACTTTATCGTTCTCGTAAAATTCCATATAATTTACACCCCCAAACGTTGCTGCATACTGATCTTGTTTGCCGCCTGCAAAATTCAGGTCTTTTCTCTCAATATCATAGGCGTAATGAGCCATATCATACTCACCAAACGGAAGACGGAGCAGTTCGGCAAATACGCCAATGATCGCGACCACAAGCGTTGAAGAAGTGCCAAGACCTGAACCGGCCGGGGCATCTACATAAGTTGAAAGTTTAAAACCAGTTTGTAACCCATGATCCTTTTGAATGCGATTGTAGGCGCCTTTCATCAGGTCAAGACTTCCGGTGATCGGCAATTCTTTTGACCAATCAAAAGCCTGCTCCTCATGCCTGTCAATAGCTGATAAAATAATTCTTTTATCTGTCAGCGGTTCCAACGTGGCATGTGCATACAATGAAACAGTTGCATTCAATATTGCGCCTCCGTATAAATCACTATACGGACTTACATCAGTGCCCCCACCGGCCAATCCAATTCGTAAAGGTGCTTTGCTACGATAAATCATTTTACGTCAAAGGTGAAAAGTGAAACGTGAAAAGCAGCGTGTCGCATTAGATCATTTTTGAAAGCATTGCAAAACATTTACTTATAAATTACCCGTAGTTGCCAGCTGCTCAACTGAAAAATATTTCAAATCCACAGCCGTTTCCAGTATTGCGTCAACTTCAATCAGAGAGCCTCGGGATACTTCAAAAAATCTTTTTCTCTCAGCCGGCGATCGTCTCGATGCGCCTTCAGCTAGATTTAATTTAACGGCTAACGCAGCCCTTCTCATTTGGTGAACCATATTAAATTTTTCTTCTCCGGGTAATTTGATAGAAATAAAATGAATCTCTTTTATTAATTCGCGAACATCCTTATATACATCAAGCGCTTGGTGATTCAATTTTATAAACATAGAGTCAAGCGTTTTATTTCACGTTTAACGTTTCACTTTTCACGTCTGCAAGAGCCAACACGGCATTAACCAAATTTGCCCAGCTATATTTTTGCTTTTCTGTGCGAAGATGCGGAATAAAATAATTCTCTCCTAATTGATAAAACCGAAGAATCGCATTTGCAATTGATTGAGGAGTTGGTTCTGCAACAAGTCCAACTTTTTCATGCGGAACCAGCGAAGCAAGTCCACCAACATTAGTAACCACCATTGGTTTTTCAAAATGATAGGCGAGGGGAGTAACGCCGCTTTGTGTTGCATTTCGATATGGCTGTATCACCGCATCAGCAGCGCATAAATAATTCCTAACTTCCGAATCGGGAATAAAATCTGTTTTTAAGATCAGTTGGTCTTTGATCTTTAATTGATCAATTAGGTCTAAATATTGTCTTTTATCCTCATAAAACTCTCCTGCGATCATCAACTTTATCCGTGCATTTTTTATCCTTACATCAGCCATGGCTTGAAGTAGAATATCCAATCCTTTATAATGCCTGATAAAACCAAAAAACAAGACGATCTTATCCTCCTTTGGTAAAACCAGTTTTTTTCTTGCTTCTTCCTTTGATATTGCATCGCCGAAATTATCATACAATGGATGCTGAACAATTTTGCCTGGTTTGCTTTTTTGAAATAACCGAAGATCAGCCATCACTTTTTCACTCATAGTAATAAATGCATCGCAACTTTTAAGAAAGTAACTGGTAAACGTTGTATCACCAGGCCGGTGTTCATGGGGAATTACGTTATCGGCTATGCAAATGATCTTTGTATGGGCATTCTTTTTTACCCGTCTTAATATAGTCCCAAGTGCCGGGCCCATCAGGGGTATCCAGAAACGAACCACGATAATATCCGGTTTTTCGTTTCCTAATTTTTTACCGACACTGATCCAGTTTAAAGGATTTATAGAATTGATCAGTGGGCGAATTACCAATCCTTCCGGCGCCGGTTCCTTTGTGTATTGTGATTTTCCCGGGAAAAAAATTCCGGGATATTGCAAGGAAAAAGAACAGATCGAACAATCGTGACCTGATTGAATAAACTCTTTAGCGAGCCTTTGGTTAAACGTAGCTAATCCTCCCCGTAACGGATGGCCGGGTCCTATGATTACCACCTTACTCATTAAACCCTTACTTTCTTTTCAATGAGATAAGAATTTCTACCCGGCGCATTTCTTGAGATCAGCTCACCAATGAAACCGGAAAGGAAAAGTTGAACACCGATGATAGTTGTAGCAAGTGCGAGATAAAACCCCGGTTTATCCGTTAATGTAGATTCAGGGTCAATAAATTTTTTTACTACAAGATAAATTGAAAGCCCAATACCAATCAGGAAAAAAAGTGAACCCAACAATCCAAAAAAATGCATTGGCCTTTTTCCATATTTCCCAACAAACATGATGGAAGCCAGATCAAGGGGTCCATTAATAAACCTGCTCATTCCAAATTTGCTCTTACCATATTTTCTTGCCTGGTGCGTCACCACTTTTTCGCCAACTTTCTTAAAACCTGACCACTTTGCCAGCACGGGTGTATACCTGTGCATTTCACCATACACTTCAATACTCTTTGCTACATTTTTGCGGTATGATTTTAAGCCGCAATTGAAATCATGAAGTTTGATGCCCGACATCCACCGGGTGGTGGCATTATAAAACTTGGAAGGAATATTTTTCGTTAACGTGTTATCATATCTTTTCTTCTTCCATCCGCTCACAAGATCATAGCCATCTTCAACGATCATGCGACGAAGTTCAGGAATTTCTTCAGGGCTGTCCTGCAAATCTGCGTCCATTGTAATTACCACATCACCTTGCGCAGCCCGAAACCCTTCATTTAATCCGGCTGACTTTCCATAATTACGCTGAAACTTTATGCCCTTGATATTTTCATTTTTACAGCTGAGTTCCTCGATCACTTGCCAGGAATTATCGGTGCTGCCATCATCTACGAAAATTATTTCGTAAGAAAAGTTATTTGCCTTCATTACACGGTTTATCCAATCGCTGAGTTCCGGCAGCGATTCTTCTTCGTCCTTTAGTGGTATGACAAGTGAAATATCCATTACATGCCGCCTTGTTGAGTAAGTGGGTTAACAGGCTTTTTCTTAGCAATTGCAGCGCCAATAAGTGATGCAATACATCCAAATATCAGGTTCCCAACTATCACACCCAGGATAAGAAATAACGTGAAGTATTTTTTCATCATACTCATGCCTTGTTCAATTTGATCGTCGGGAAGCCCCTGTTCTTCCATTTTGGCTTGCTGCATATCAAATATCCTTTGCTTCATATCAGGAAACAGAACCGTCATTGCAAGCAAAGTATAAATAAGGAGGATAACGGTAACTACCGCGGTAACTTTAAATCCATGCGCAAACACGTTCCCAAAAGTCACATATCCATCCTTCTGATTTGCATAATGGACACAAGCAAAAATTATTGCGATTAACAATAGGCCGTTTACGGCCCAGCTATACCAACCGGTAAAAGCGAGATCTGTAAAATAGCCGGCAATACCAATGATAATGATGACTAAGGAAATCAAAAGTCCCTTAATCTGGGGCGACATAATTTTATTTTCTTCCATGATGTTGGTTTTAAGGGTTCAAATGTACTTGGTCTTTATTAATTATCCCGATTACTTTACCGGCAAGTTTTTTACCGATAAAAGGAGAATTTTTCGACCTTGAATTGATCTTACTTCTTTCATAGGTCCATTGTTTGCCAGGACAAAACAACGTCAGACATGCCTTTCCGTTTTCTTTTATTGTCACCTGGTTTAACCCTAATAATTTTCTTGGATTAATTGATAAAAGTTGGATCAACCTGGCTTCTTGAAGTTCGGGCATGCTTGTCTTCAGAACAGCATAAGCAGTTTCCAACCCTGACATTCCATTTTTCGCATATTCAAATTCTGTTTCCTTACTATCAGCTTCGTGGGGCATGTGATGAGTAGCAATACAATCAACCGTGCCGTCCTCAATTGCTTTTTTAATTGCATCCTTATCCTCAGCCGTTCGGAGCGGTGGATTTACTTTTAAATTACTGTCATAAGTTTTCAAATCATCATCGGTAAAATACAAATGATAGGGAGTGACTGAACAGCTTATATTAACTCCGCCTTTTTTACCCCTGTCAATATACTCAAGTGATTTTTTTGCAGAAACTCCCGTGAAATGAAGTTTTGATTCTGCATACCTCGCCAGCTTTATATCTCTTGCTACTATCAGTTCTTCGGCCATCGCCGGTTTTCCGGGAAGTCCGATTTGGGTCGAGACAATTCCCTCGTGCATTAAACCATGAGGGTTGATGCTTTTATCATCAGGTAATTGAACAATGATGCCATCAAACGCTTTTACATATTGCAAAGCTTTTAGCAGCAGCCCGGCCGACTGAATGCAATTGATACCATCCCCAAAGGCAATGGCACCACTTGTTTTCATATCGTACATTTCTGCCAGCTCTTTTCCTTCAGCATTTTTGGTAACGGCGGCGATAGGGTGCACGTTTACCGGCGAAGACTTTGCTTTTTGAACAATGTATTCTACCTGGGTCTTTGTATCGATCACTGGTTTGGTATTGGGAATTACCATCACATCAGTAAATCCACCTGAAGCTGCAGCTAAGCAACCGGATTCAATAGATTCTTTATACTCATAGCCCGGGTCCGCAAAATTGGCGAACATGTCAACCCATCCGGGAGAAACACAGAGTCCATCTGCTGAAATTTCCTTGTCAGCTTTGGACGATAGATCCTTGCCGATCTTTTTTATAATTCCGTTTTCGATGAAAATATCTGCTGATTGTGAATTGAAAGGAGAATTGGGGTCAACAACCCGTGCGTTCTTAATGAGGAGATTCATTAAGCGGCGAAGATAAAGGTTGTTTTTTGATTAAGAAAAACTGGATTTTAATGAAAAACACTAAAAACCAGTGTCTGGCCCGTACACCTGATTGCGTCGGGCCGGACCAATGTATTGTTGGTTTGGAGAAGCTGTTTGCCGGAACTGTTGCACCCCTACGCTTAATTACTTTTATGAACTCAAGAAAACATAGGAGAACTACAAACCGATTGATAGGAAAATTGTGTCAAAGGAGGTAGCTCATGTCTAACCAGATTATTATTATTGAAGGTTGCGTTTGTGAAAATCTGGTCACGATTAAAAAGCTATAGCTGATTACACCCGTATCAGATCAAAATCGTAATAATACAGAAGGTAAAATTTCATACTTACAACTTTAATTAGCTACATTAGACCAGAATTTTCATAGGATAAGGTTTAATGGTAAATTACTTACCAAAAGTCCCTTTGTTTCTACAAAAGGGCTTTCTATTTTGGAGTATGGATCCCATACCAATAAGCTTTAAACACAACGGCATAAAGTATAGTGATTGTTATTTTACAAGGGTTGCCCGCCCCGGTGAAGCAGCAACCTGGCATCTATATGATAGCGATAACTATTA
>JAICGN010000004.1 GCA_025923075.1 Chitinophagaceae bacterium | reverse complement strand
TCTTTTGGACCATTTCGAAGTTCAATGTATTCATATAAAACCCTGTCAAGTGTATCATATTCCGGCAGGCTGTCACTGTCTTTTTGATTTGGTCTTAATTCTGCCGAAGGCGCTTTACTGATAATATTTAAAGGGATGATCTCATTTTCACGATTGATATATTTTGCCAAAGCATACACCTGCGTTTTATATACATCACCCAATACACTTAACCCCCCTGCCATATCTCCATATAAAGTTCCGTACCCCGTTGCCAATTCACTTTTGTTAGAAGTATTCAATAAAATGTATCCAAATTTATTAGCGACTGCCATTAGCAAGTTGCCTCGTGTTCTAGCCTGGATATTTTCTTCAGCAAGTCCGAATGGTAAATCTTTGTAAACGGGTTTCAATTCGGTAAGAAAGCTGTCAAAAATATTTTTGATTTGAATGATATTATAGTTACTCCCAAGATTCTTACTTAACCGTTCTGCATCTTCTACTGAGTGAGACGAAGAATATTGTGACGGCATTAATAACACGCTAACATTTTGTTTTTCCAAAGCGTGGGCAGCCAGCACTTGCGTTACCGCACTGTCGATCCCGCCACTCGCGCCAAGGATCGCTTTGCTGAACCTCATTTTTTTGAAATAATCCCGGATGCCAAGTATCAACGCATGATAGATCTCGTCAATATTTTTTTCATTGGTCAGGTAAGCAAGAATATCTTCGCCGGTGCCGACTTCTTTTGCGGAATAAAAATAGGTACCGGCCCCATCTAAGTCCTCCCCAAAGGGGAGGACTTGTGATGACTCTGCAGATTTGGAAATTTCATTTAGCTCAAATATTTCAAAATCTTCTTCAAAATATTTCAACTCTTTTACCTTGTTCCCGTTACTATCGTATACAAGACTGCCGCCATCAAAAATAATTTCAGTATGTGAGCCGATCGCATTACAATAAAGCATTGGCAGTTTATATTTTAGCGTATGAGCTTTTACAATGCTGTTTCGAACAATATCCTGGGCATAATTATACGGAGAGGCAGAAAGATTGATCATCACGTCAGGTTTGGACGGCATCAATTTTTCCATTGGCGTGATACGGTATAAAGGATTATCGCCCATGTTCCAGATATCTTCACAAATAGTAACCGCTAATTTTTTTCCTTTAAACTCCAATACATTCCAATCATAAGCCGGTTCAAAATAGCGATACTCGTCAAACACATCGTAGTTTGGTAAGAGTGTTTTATGAATCTCACCTTTTATTTTTTTTTCATGAAGAAGAAAAACAGCATTGAAAAGGTCTTTGCCCTCTTTTTGTGTATTGCGAGCCGGAGAACCGATCAACACGCCAATCGTATCGGCATGTTCTTTTATGCGTTCAATTGCATCGTAACACTTATTAATAAAGTCAGTAAATTCGAGAAAATCGCCGGGAGCATAACCGCAAACACAGAGTTCAGAAAACACGACAAGGTCAGCGCCTTGTTCTTTGGCCTTGTTAATTCCTTCAATGATCTTCCTTGTGTTTTCTTCAAAATTGCCGATATGATAATTCTGTTGCGCTAAGGCGATCTTCATAGTGCAAATTTACAATCCCTGTATCTAAAGAGGTTAAAATTTTCTTACATTATCTTCGCATGCAACATAAGAAAATTCTAATCGTTTATTATTCGCTATGAAATTAACCGCGGTCTTAATAAGCCTCATCTTTCTCATTTCCTGTAATGATGATCCCAAAGCGCCGGATGTTTCCAATATAAAAGTGGAAGTGCCAATAGAAAGATTTGACAGAAGTTTCTTCAGTCTTGATACAAATAATTTATCGTCTGGACTTCGTGAATTAATGAAAACGCACCCGGATTTTTATGTTGATTTTATGCAGCAAATCCTCGGGGTTTCGGGTTCAGACACTAACCGGGTGACCCTTGATGTTTGCAAAAGATTTATTAGCGGGTATTTTCCGATCTATCAGGAATTGAATAAAAAATATAATGATGCGGGCTTAATACAAAGCGATTTACAGCACGGATTTCGATATGTGAAATATTATTTCCCCCAGTATAAAACAGGTAAAGCCATCTTGTTTGTCGGGCCGCTTGATGCCCCTGGTGTGGCATTAACACAGTCAGGGATTGCAATAGGTTTACACCAGTTTGGAGGAAGAGATTTTCCAGCTTATCAGAGCATGGAGGCGCAGCAACTATTTCCGGAATACATTTCGCGGCGTTTTGAACCCCAGTATATTCCGGCAAATTGTATGAAAGCTGTTGTCGATGAAATCTACCCCGATAAAACTGCGGGCAAAGGCCTGATTGAGCAAATGATCGAGAAAGGAAAACAATGGTGGCTGCTGGATAAATTTTTACCAACAACGCCTGACTCAATCAAGACTGGTTATTCAAAACAACAATTAAAATGGTGCGATGCAAATGAAGGTCTGATATGGAATGAAATTATTACCAGTCAAAGAGATCTTTATACAAAAGACCCGATCGCGGTGCAAAATTATATCGGTGAGGCCCCATTTACACAATCAATGTCACCGGCATCTCCCGGTAATATCGGTCAATGGGTTGGCTGGCAAATCATGAAAAAATTTGCAGAAGAAAATTCATCACTGAACGTCACAGATGTTTTAAAAACGGATGCAAGAAAAATTTTGGAAGGAGCGAAATACAAACCGAAGTAAGCCCCTCTAAATCTCCCCGAAGGGGGCACTTAGCTTACGCACAAATCCCCTATTCGAATTATCTGATAGTACAGATGCTTCAGTAATGTCGAAAAGTGAACAGAATGATCAAGTGTGCGACGCAACGATAGCTGATAGTAGTATTTAAGCTGATAACATATAACTAAAAATTACAATTATCAATCGTTAACAATAAATGAAGGAATGAATGGTCTAAGTTCCCCCTTCGGGGGACAGGGGGCTTAATTATTTTTAAACGGAACAAACATCTCGAAAGGCGGAATATTCACCTCAAAGAAATTCTTACTGTTAAGATTTTCCATTTGATAAGTGCCATGCATTCTACCCATTTCCGTACGAAGATTACAGCCGCTGACATACTGATACTTTTCCCCCGGGGACAAAACAGGTTGAACACCAACGACACCTTCACCCTCTACCTCTCGATAGGTTCCGTTGCTGTCAAAAATATGCCAGTGCCTGCGGTGAAGTTTAACTGGAAAAGAGTTATGATTTTCGATGGCGATCCGGTATGCAAACATATATTCCGATTGCATTGGATTGCTGTAATCCTGCTGGAAGAACGTTTCTACAGTTACTTCCACACCCTCTGAGATCATGCTTACCATCGGATTCATTTTAGGTAAAAGTAAATAAAATTATATTGGGACTATCCGCTATCAAATTCACAGCGGACATAGTAGTAGTTATCCTAATTTTGCGCCACAAATACAATTTTTATAAAATAACGACCTGGATATGAAAATCGCTGTAGCTAAAGGAGATGGGATTGGCCCGGAAATAATGGCGGCCGTGTTGAAAATTTTTACTGCAAATAATGCCCCACTTGAGTACGAGTATGTGGACATGGGAAAATGGGTTTTTGATAAAGGATTTTCAAATGGTATGACTCCCGAAGCGAAACAGACCATCGAATCAGTCGGTATACTGTTTAAAGGGCCCATGGAAACGCCAAAAGGAAAAGGGGTGAAAAGTGTCAACGTAACCGCACGCAAAACCTGGAACACCTACGCTAACAAAAGAGTTTTCCAAACGCTTCACGGAGTTGATACTGTTTTCAGCAAAGCAGGAATTCCAATCGATATAACTATTGTACGAGAAAATATTGAAGACACATATGGCGGCGTAGAGCACATGCTTACTCATGATGTGGCCTTGAGTCGCCGTTTTATTACAAGGCCAGGAAGCCTGCAGGTGATCCGTTACGCTTTTGAAATGGCAAAAAAGAAAAATGCAAGGCGAATCACCTGCAGTCATAAAGCAAACATTATGAAAATTACCGATGGTCTTTTTCTTGAATGTTTTTATGAAGTGGCCGAAGAATATCCGCAACTCAAAGCAGATGATATTATTGTCGATGATCTGTGTATGAAATTAGTAACCAGACCAGACACATTTGATGTAGTGGTGCTTACTAATCTCCAGGGAGATATTGTTTCAGATCTTTGTGCAGGACTTGTTGGTGGCTTAGGGTTTGCACCTTCAGCTAATATTGGAGATCATATCTGCATCTTTGAAGCTGTACATGGTACCGCGCCGGATATTGCCGGAAAAAATATTGCAAACCCAACAGCGTTATTGCTTAGTGGTATTACAATGCTTCGCCATCTCGGCATGATGGAAAATGCCGCTGTTATTGAAAACGCCTTGCTTTATACCTTGGAGAATGGCGTTCATACAGGTGACTTTGGCGATAAATCAATTCCATCTGTAAACACTACTCAGTTTGCCGATGCGGTTATTGCCAATTTTGGAAAGGAACCATCAGTGGGAGCGAAGCCAATGTTGCCAAATATGCCTGCTACGCCTACGCATTTTAAACTGGAAAAAAATCCAATGCTTGTCTCGGCAGAAATGGATGAAGAGAAGATTATCGGTGTGGATATGTTTATTGAAAGTCATGAACAGCCATTGGTAATTGCAAAAAAGTGCGAACGACATGCAGGGGTAAAATTTAAACTTGTCAGCATCAGCAATCGTGGAACACAGGTGTGGCCAACAGGTTCAGTTTATACAAATCTCGTCAATCAGTATAATGCACGGTTCGAATCGCTTGATGGAGAGCCGCTTTTTCAGCAGGATATTATAGGATTATATGTAAGCCTTAGCGGGAACTTTAAGATATGTTCTTTCGAACTGCTGAATATGTGGGGAGATAAAAAAGCTTACTCACTGGCACAAGGTCAGTAAAGTGCTTTTTAACGACAGATAAAAATCCTCAGGCAGTATGTCTTTTCATATCCATACTGATCAGTTTCCCTTCCAATACATTCGCAAGTTCTACAACAGCTTTGTTTTCATTTTTCCTTGCATTTTTTGTGTGCGTTGGATAAAGTGAAACACCTGTGTAGATGTTATAATGCAGCGTAAGTGAATTGCCATGGAAATTGAAATCCCAGTCAATACTGTCGAAATCATCTTCCTTGCGGCGGAAGTCAATATTAAAATCTTTGCTGAGAATATCGGCAACCTGGTAGAATCGTTTCAGACCGCCGTCATCATCAAGAATGGCTTCAGTACAGCCAAGGGCAATGCGTAGGGTAAGGCTCATAGTTTGTACGTTTTAGGTTTTAGAAAAGGATATTGTGACTTGGTTTAAGAGATCGTCTATATTCTTTGTTCTACGACTTAAATTTTTTGGCTTTTCTCGCTGCTTTCTCTGATGCAGGATCGCCACTCACAATTTTCTCCGCACCTACATTTCGTCCGTCGGTTTTACAGCCATACTTAGGTTTGAAAATATTACCCCAGAGCTTACAAGATGAAAGCATCAGCATCAGGCTTGCACAAATGAAGAGAGTTCTTACGGCTTTCATGGATTGTTTTTTGTACAACGAATCTACGAAGCAAAAATTGCATTTGCCAGAGTAAATGTACGAGTGTCAATACTTTCAAACAGGTCTTTTCGCTAAAACCCTTATTTTTTTGCAGTTTTTTCCATTCTGAACCAATCGGAGTAACGGACATAATTATTGGCAATTCTATCGATCTCACCACTGATCATTTCCTGTGGAATATCCTTTACTTTTTTTGCCGGCACGCCAGCATAAATACTGCCGGCTTCACAATTCGTTCCTTCCAGAACGACCGCCCCGGCAGCAATAATAGTATTGCTATTCACTACTGCGCCGTCCATTACAATAGCACCCATTCCTATCAATACATTATCATTCACAGTGCACCCGTGGACAATTGCATTATGCCCGATAGAAACATTATTACCGATTGTCGTTCCAAATCTTTTATACGTGCAATGAATGCATGCGCCATCCTGTACATTCACCTTATTTCCCATTCGTATAAAATTAACATCGCCGCGAACCACTGCATTAAACCAGATACTGCAATCATCGCCCATCACTACATCACCAACAATAGTTGAGTTAGGCGCCAAAAAACAATTGCTGCCAAATTCCGGAAACTTATTTTCAACGGGAAGTATTACAGGCATTCGGAAAAATTTGATGTTTGAAGTTTATGGTTTGATGTCACTTTTTCGTGAGACGTGAATAGTGAGATCGTGATTTTCTCACGCCTGACGATTCACGTCCCAGGCTTGCAAATTAGAGAATTTCTTTGCGTCTTTGAGTAGCCTTTGCGTTCCCTGCCTGCCGGCAGCCAGGTTTGCATGAAATACAACGCTCTTGACCGATATTTGTTTGAAATGAATCAGCGGGAGCTTTTCTTAAAGCATGTAGCGCAAACTTCTCCATCACCATTAGCGTTTGAGATTGCTAAAGCTGAAGGTTGTTTACTTTATGATGTAGACGGAAAGGAATATATCGATCTTATCGGAGGCATTAGTGTAGCCAATATTGGGCATCGACATCCCAAAGTAATTGAAGCCATAAAAAAACAACTCGACGCTTACCTGCATGTAATGGTGTATGGAGAGTTTATTGAATCGCCGCAAGTGCAATATGCCAAACTGCTCGCTGAGAATCTACCATCGCCGCTTAACTCCGTGTATTTTACCAATTCCGGCGCCGAAGCAATAGAAGGTGCAATGAAGCTCGCAAAAAGAATAACAAACAGGACACAAATAATAGCATTTAAAAATTCTTATCATGGTTCAACGCAAGGTGCACTAAGTATAATAGGTGATGAGTACTGGCGCAACGCTTTTCGGCCTTTATTGCCGGATATTTTGCATCTTGAATACAATTCAATTGAATCTCTAAATGAAATCTCAGAAAGAACAGCTTGCATTGTCGCCGAAACTGTGCAGGCTGAAGCCGGTATTATTGTTCCATCAAAAGAATGGATGCAAGCTTTGAGAAGAAAATGTACAGCGACAGGAACGCTTTTAGTTCTTGACGAGATACAGGCAGGCTTTGGAAGAACAGGAAAGCTATGGGGCTTTGAAACTTTTGAAATAATTCCTGATGTGTTAGTACTTGGCAAGGCACTAGGCGGGGGCATGCCACTTGGCGCTTTTATTGCAGAAAAAAGACTGATGAATGTTTTTACAGAAAATCCTGTGCTCGGACATATCACAACATTTGGTGGACACCCGGTTTGTTGCGCAGCAGGCATGGCAGCAATGAAAGTTTTATTAGAAGAAAAAATAATCGATTCAGTACGTACAAAGGAAGAATTGTTCAGATCATTGCTTATTCATAAAAAAATAAGATCTATCCGATCTTTTGGTTTATGGTTGGCGATTGAATTTGATTCTTTTGAAACAAGTAAAAAGTTCATCGATGCCTGTATTGTTTCTGGTGTGATGACTGATTGGTTCTTGTTTGCTGCTAACTGTATGCGCATTTCTCCTCCATTGATGATTTCAAAAAAAGAGATCAGTGAAGCCTGCGAAAAAATCCTGTCTTCAGTTCCATAATGTATATTCTCCGTGAAGCTGGCAGAGAAATATTTTTTTTATCTGCCATATTTTAGTAAATTTTCTATATTATTTAACCAAAACTAAGGTTTATGAAAAAAGCTATTATTCTTTTTGTTCTCATTGCTTTTTTTTCTGCAACCTTCTCAGCAACGAGCTCAAATTTTGTCATACCAGCTAAAGATCCTGTAAAAGCCAGCGAGGTATACTTGCCCGTTGGAAAGAACGGCCAATTTATTTCATTGATGGATCTTTCACAAATCCGTGTGAAGGACTTAGAAAATCTTACGGGTAAGAAAATGAAACTAATTGATAAGATCAATTTTAAGATTGGTCAGCGTGAATTGAAAAAAAGCATAAACAGTGATGGTTCATTTAATAAAAAGAAAATTGAAAAGTATTTTTCCAAGGCAGATGTCGGCAGCGGCTTTCATCTGGGTGGTTTTGCTCTTGGTTTTTTATTGAGCATCATAGGCCTATTGATTGCCTATCTGATAAAAGATGACAAGAAACAGGAAAGGGTCAAATGGGCCTGGATTGGATTTGCTATATCGCTGGTCATAATTATAATTGCAGCAGCAATTTGACCTGATATCTGAAATAAAATATCAAAGCTGATTTGTAGTATGGGTTAGCTATTTATTCTACTTCCACAATCACTTCTACCTCAACTGCAATATTTGATGGCAGAGCATACATTCCTACGGCAGATCTTGCATGTTTCCCTTTGTCGCCAAAGATTTCGACCATGAGGTCAGAATAACCATTAACGACTTTTGGCTGATCTTTAAAATCTTCAGTACAGTTTACCATACCCAATACTTTTACAATGCGCTTCACTTTATTCAAACTGCCAAGCTCAGCTTTTAAAACAGCAAGATGATTTACAGCGGTCAACCGTGCCGCTTCATAGCCTTGTTCTATTGTCAGGTCCTTTCCTACTTTGCCGGTAATGTTGCTACCATCTGGTTTGGTTGGTCCTTTACCTGCGAGATACAGAAGATTGCCAACACGAACTGCATTCACATAATTTGCTACAGGTTTGCCGGGTGTATTTAATACAATTCCTTTTTCTTTTAACCTTGATTCTGCATCCTGTGCTATTGTTGCCGTGTTTATGAAACAAACGGACGATATAATCAAAAATATTCTGGTCATATTAAAGAAGTTTAAAAAGATATGCTGCAATAAGGGCTCCAATGACAGGTCCAACAACCGGTATCCAGCTATATCCCCAGTCACTGTCCCTTTTATTTCTTATCGGTAAAATAAAATGTGCAATACGTGGGCCAAGATCCCTGGCAGGATTAATAGCGTAACCTGTAGGCCCCCCAAGTGACAAACCAATACCAAGAATAAGTAATGCAACAGGTAAAGCTTCCAATGTGCCAAGTGCAGATGCGGGCTTTGACATTGCTAATGCGCCAAACACGAGTATAAAGGTCCCGATTCCTTCAGTAATTAAGTTATAAGCTGTATTGCGAATTGCAGGACCGGTACTGAACACGGCAAGTTTCGCATTGCTATCTGTTGTTTCATCAAAATGTTGTTTGTATGCCAGCCACACCACGATTGCACCCACAACGGCTCCAGCAAATTGGGCACCTACATACGTTGGCAATAATGAGGAATCAAAATCCGGATTGAAAGCGGCCATGGCTATTGTAACGGCAGGATTCAGATGACCTCCACCACCGAGTTTCACAGATGCAAACACACCAAGAAATACGGCCATTGCCCAACCAAATGTGATAACGATCCATCCGCTGTTATTGCCTTTGGTCTTATTTAAAACAACATTTGCTACTACGCCGTCACCCATTATGATGAGCAGCATGGTACCGATAAATTCGCCGAGGAAAGGATTCATATAATTAATAATTAGTAATTAAAAATTAATACTTGGGAAGATAGTTTTTTGCCACTGCATTAAAGATATTGATTTGTTCTTTTAGCCAATAGTCATCTTTGCCCATTTCTTTCGCCATCATACTTGCCACTAATGGCGCTGATTCAATCGCGGCTTTTGCATCGAGCATTAAAGCTCTTGTTCTTCTTGACAACGCATCTTCGACTGTGATGCACATTTCGTTTCGCACGGCCCAAACTATTTCGGCCTTTATGTATGGTAGTGACGGATGGATCAATTCAGAAAGTGAATTATCATTTTTAATCAAACCAGTAATAGCGTCTTCATCTGTTCCATAATAATACAATGGCGCCTTGTAACTATTATTTTCCTTATAGCCGTGTATGTGCAGATTTTTAGTTACGCATTCTTTGTCATTTATGCCTGCTTTATGTACGGCTATTTCCATCACATCCTCCGCCATTTTACGATAGGTTGTCCATTTGCCACCGGTAATGCTGATAAGTTCCGAGTCAGAAACGGCAATATGATGATCTCGTGAAATGGCCGATGTTATTTTCGAATGACTTTTTACTAATGGTCTTAACCCGGCAAACACGCTCCGTATGTCATTATATGAGGGATCTTTCCTTAAATAGCGATGAATATGTTGCATCACAAATTCGATTTCCTCTTCTAAGGCAATTGGTTCTTCGCTTGCTGATGCCACAGGCGTGTCTGTGGTGCCGACAATCGTTTTATTATGCCACGGAACGGCAAACAATACGCGGCCATCATCTGTTCTTGGGATCATAATGGCTGTATCGGATAAAAGAAATTCTTTGTCAAAAACAAGATGGATGCCCTGGCTGTGAGAGATCAAAGGTTCCGAATTTTTATTATCCATTTTTGCAATGCTGTCAGAAAAAATTCCAGTCGCATTGATAACTGCTTTCGCTTTTATTTCATAATTTTTGCCCTCAACGTTATCTTCCGCAATAACGCCGCAGACTCTTCCTTCGATCTTCATCAATCCTTCCACACTCATATAATTGACAATGACAGCGCCATGATCAGCTGCGGTCATGGCAAGATGAATAGCCAGTCTTGCATCATCAAACTGACCATCATAATAAAGCACGCCACCACGCAAACCGTCCTGATCGAGATTTGGGGCTAATGCCAATGTTTCCTCTTTGGTTAAAAATTGCGAGGGACCTAATCCCAAGCTTCCCGCCATCCAGTCATAAACTTTCAAACCAATTCCATAAAAGGAATTTTCCCACCATTTATAATTTGGGATAACGAAAGATTGATTTTTCACCAGGTGTGGTGCATTCTTCTTTAACAGCCCTCTTTCTTTCAATGCTTCCATCACCAGTTTTATGTTTCCCTGTTGTAAATAACGAACACCGCCATGAACCAACTTGGTGCTTCTTGATGATGTGCCTTTTGCAAAATCATGTTTCTCCAGTAAAACCGTTTTGCATCCTCTGGATGCTGCATCAACAGCAATACCCAACCCCGTAGCACCACCACCGATAATACAGATATCAAATTCTTTTGTTGAATCTAATCTTTCTATGTGGTGCTTACGATTCATTTAATTATCGATTACTGATTAATAATTATTAATTAATAATCAATAATCATTTTCATTTGCCCATGCGATCGCCGCCTTCACCGCCCTTTGCCAGCCCTTTATAAATTCATTTCTTTCTTTTTCATTCATGGATGGAGAAAATTCTTTATCAACCTGCCATTGCTGTTGTATCTCATCAATATTCCTCCAAAAGCCCACTGCAAGACCTGCCAGGTAAGCGGCCCCAAGCGCCGTCGTCTCAGTTACCTTTGGACGGATCACTTTTGTATCAAGTATATCACTTTGGAATTGCATCAATGTATTATTGATGGTGGCGCCGCCATCTACTCTTAATTCAGCAATAGCAATCCCGGCATCCGCTTCCATTGCTTTCAACACATCATAAGTTTGATAGGCAATGCTGTCTAATGCAGCTCTTGCAATATGTGCACTACTGCTTCCTCTTGTTAATCCGAAAATACTTCCTCTCGCATGCTGGTTCCAATGCGGTGTACCTAACCCTGCGAATGCAGGAACTATATAAATTCCTTCAGTATCTTTTACGGTTGCCGCAAGCGTCTCCACTTCTGCTGAAGTGCGAATCATTTTTAAACTATCCCTTAGCCATTGTACCACTGCACCGGCAATAAATACACTTCCTTCCAGCGCATAATCCGTTTTGCCATCTATTTCCCATGCGATCGTTGTCAGCAAATTATTTTTTGATACAATTGCTTTTGCTCCTGTATTCATCAGCATAAAGCAACCCGTGCCGTAAGTGTTCTTTACCATGCCTGGAACAGTACACAATTGTCCAAACAATGCGGCCTGCTGATCACCGGCAATACCTGCTATCGGTAGTTTTATTTCGGGAACTGCGCTTGCAGTTGTTCCGTAAATTTTACTGGAAGCTTTTACTTCGGGCAGAACCGACCTCGGAATATTAAAAAGCTTTAGCAAGTCGTCGTCCCATTGACGGGTATGAATATTCAGCAACATTGTTCTCGAGGCGTTTGAAACATCAGTGACGTGAATATTACCGCCGCTGAGTTTCCACACAAGCCAGCTATCAACCGTTCCAAATGCAAGGTCACCGTTATCTGCTTTTACTCTTGCGCCTCTTACATTGTCCAGGATCCATTTCAACTTTGTAGCGGAGAAATAGGCATCGATGACGAGTCCCGTTTTTTGCTGGATCATATTTGCATGCCCCGCTGATTTTAATTCGTCACAGTACGTAGCGGTTCTCCTGTCCTGCCATACAATAGCATGATAAATTGGTTTACCACTACTCCGTTCCCATACCACCGTTGTCTCGCGTTGATTTGTGATGCCGATACCTGCCACTTGTTTCATGGTGATACTGGCCTTTGCGACTGCCTCAGCCATTGTGCCATATTGTGTACTCCAAATCTCTTCAGCATCATGCTCCACCCAACCGGGCTGCGGAAAGATCTGTTTAAATTCTTTTTGCGCAACACTGATGATGTTACCCTGCTTGTCAAAAATAATAGTACGACTGCTGGTAGTGCCCTGGTCGAGTGCAAGTATGTAGCGGGTCATTAGAAAAAATTATAAAGTCAAAAGTTTAAAGTTAAAAAGGAAGGTAGTAAAAAGTTAGAAAGGAATGATTATGTACTTAGCTTTATTGCTACTATTAAGCTTGCGTTGTGTCACTCACTTGTACGTTCGGTAATTCTATTCAGCTATTGTCCACCCCCATTTGAAATTACTTTATGATCGAACTGCTTCCCCCGCCAGCGGGGGATAATAAAACAGCTTGTCATTTGGAACAATAGAAGATTACGGTATAAATATTTTTGCGCCAAAATAAAATCAAGATGATCATTATCCCTCCCGATAGCTATCGGGACGGGTGCCGGATTTACAATTAGAATGAAAAACCCTGATGCGAGTGGATCTTCAATTTTAGTAATGCAGGCCTAAGCAATCTGAAAATATTTCATGAACCTGGTACTACAGTGAATGCTGAATGACTCATAGAACGATGAATGGAGCGTCGCAAGTAAAGTCAAATAGAATTTCCAGTGCCAGCTTAAGAAAAATTATTTAATTATAAATATCATTGCCTTAAAAAGTAAGCCTGAAACTTCCAAACACTCCGAATCGCCGGTTAGATTCTTTGGGAAGTGGGGTTGGCAACACCCGCCAGATAAAATCAATACGTAAAACTTTAAAAATATTATCGATGCCAGTTCCTAACTCGAGATAAGTTCTTCCATCCAATGTTTCAAAATCATAACCGTGTTTAAAATTGAGAGCTTTATTAGCATCAGTCAGGCTGCCCCAGAGTGATTTGATCGTATAAAACTGGCGAAACTTAAGCTTGGGAATAAAACGGAATAGACCGTTGCCGATATTATGTTCAAAGGTGATGCCTGCATACTTATCATGAATAAATTCATATTTATTCATAAGGCTGAATGCATATTTATTATAATAATAAATTTCGTTGCCGGGGGCAATATCCAGGAAAGTATAGGGCACCGTTCCAAAAGTTTTTCCTGCGGCAATTAAAAACTCGATACTCCCGAAGGGGGGCAGTTTGACAAAATCCCTGATGCTCCCGGAAACCTTTGTATAGCTGTAAGCACTTTTACCAATACCGGGGATCCCTTGGGTGATTCGTATTTCAGGAATGGGATAGGGACTGCCTAAACTGGCACGGAAAAAATGAGATTCAAGGAATCTTTCCAGATATGCGAATCGTAAACGCAAAGAAAGTTCAAACGTATTAAGTGGTTGCCCACTTTCAACGGTAAATGAATCTTTAGGTGGAATGTTTTTCAACGGTTCAAAATCTTTATGGACTGTTTCAATCAGTGTTGAAAATCCTGCTTTGGTTTCATGAAAGAATTCAAAACGTTTTTCATCAATTTTCATAAACTTAACAGGGATACCCGATTTACGGATGGCGAGGGTAAAAATATTGTCACTGGTTACTTCACCATAATAATACTGCCCAAAATCAAGATCATTAGTATACGAGCCATAGAGATAAGTGCGGGGATGTTTAGCCGGCAAAAAGAATAATTCTGCTTTGCCCTTTAGTTTTTGATCTTTAAAACCATAAGCCAGATACGTGTGCCACCAGATCTTTTTATGAAATTTATGATTCGTTCCCAAATCAAAACGGATCCTGAAGCCTTCCCATGAATTTGAACTGACCCAGTTATACCAGGGTCCCAATTGAAAATTACCAACATTAAGATAACCGGTACCGACAAAGGAGAGCGCATTGGTAAAATTTTGAAATTCCGGGGAATTGGTAAGTGTATCGATCATCCTAACAATGCTCTTTTCGTTTTTTGACAATTCTTCATGTCTTGCACCTGTCCAATAGTCTTTTGCTTTTCGGGCAGCTTCGGGTAACGTGATTACTTCTTCGATCAGCTTGTTTTTATTTAATTCGTTCACTACTGAAGAATCATTTACTATTATATTTCGATAAGTGGTGGTTTTCCGTCCAATGAAACCAATGCGTTGTTTTCCCATCGGAGTGAAGTCTGCGACAAATTTATCTTTTGCTAAAAACCAGGTAGTGGAATCATCAAGCAACCGGTACTCCTGTATAAGGCTTAGGGTTTCTAAATAGTTTACATTGGCATCCGTTCCAAGGCGGAGATTCATTTTCTGAATTGCATACGTGCCGGCATGCACCCAACAATCGCCTTCAAACGTGTTTTCGCCACGCCGTTTAGGAGTGAATACAAGATGATAGTACCGGTTTTGATTTACCACCTGTGTATCCACAACGCGGTAGTTATAGTAAGCGTCTCCATTATCACTGGCGGGGCTTACAAATTGTTTATTCATCACCGGGATAAAATTTCCGTATACACTTACATTCTGATCCATATTGCCAAGGAACTGGATCATGCTTTCATTTTTTACCCCATTTGTATTCACGGCTTTTATCACCTCTCTTCTTCGTAGCGGTTTAGGTTGGTAATAATAATCGGAGATCGCTTCAGTCAAATAGGCTGGTAAAAAGGGAAATCCTTCCGTGGTATCAATGCTGCTATTGATAATATCAGTAACCGGTTTGAAGGGTTTGAGCTTAGATAGCTTTTGAAAGTCAAAATTCTTAATATCCAGCTCAAGCTTGTTATATACTTCGTAAGAAAAATTCTGGAAGCGGAATTTATCATTCCGTGACTTGTTCTGTACAATTTTTCTCCAAAGGAATAAACCCTTATTTATTTTGGTTTTGACGCTGGCACCTTCATTAAAGGTTCCTCTTTCCATGATGATATCAACTGTGATGGAATCCCGGCCTGGTGGAACGTATAATTTGTAAAATTGATATCCAACACAGGTAATCTCTAACGTATCCGAAGGCCATTGAGACAGATTGAATTCAAATTTGCCCGACGAATCTGATAACTTTCCGACCGTGGTGTTCGAAAATTGCAGGGAAGCGAAAGGAATAGGCTCGTCGCTATGGGCATCTTTTACAACTCCGGCAAGGATCTTACGCTGGGAAAGGGCAAACATGCCCGGCAAGAAGAGAAAGAGTAGAAAAATGTACAGATTTCGAATTTTCACCATCAGCTTACAAATTTAAGTAACGCTCGGTTGTCGAAGCCATTCGAAAGGGGATAAAAGCGGGAGAAGTCCAAAAAGATTTGGAATTATGAAGTCTGTACAGTTACTTTGTACTTCAAAGTGCTTTTTATGAACGAACAGAACCAACAAACTCTCGATACGCTCCAGGACATAAAACGTATGATGGAACGTTCATCCCGTTTCATTTCATTAAGCGGTTTGAGTGGGATTGCGGCGGGAATCTGCGCATTGGTAGGTGCCTGGTTTGCGAGAAAGGAATTTGAACCTTATTACAACAACTTTAATGCGAGAGGTGATTATGCCGGTGATGATTTTCAAGCATTGAAATTACGCTTACTCATTATAGCACTGGCTGTTTTAAGTGCTGCCCTGGTATCGGCATTTTATTTTACCTGGCGAAAGGCGAGGCATAACAAATTACCGGTATGGGACCTAACCGCAAAAAGACTTACAATTAATATGCTGATCCCCCTCGTTACCGGAGGCTTATTCCTACTTGCCATGTATCAATATAATGAATGGAGATTTTTAGCCCCGGCCTGTTTGGTTTTTTATGGACTGGCCTTAGTAAATGCAAGTAAGTATACGCTAACTGACGTTAAATACCTTGGACTGTTGCAGATTTTATTGGGGCTGATTAATACACAGTTTGTAGGTTATGGGCTGTACTTTTGGGCGGCAGGTTTCGGGGTATTACATATTATCTATGGTTTTGTAATGTGGTGGAAGTATGAAAGGAACGGCTAAGGTTAACTATATAAAAAAGCTGGAATTGAAGAATCCGATAACTGGTTTAAATAAGATTTTTGATAATCGCATCCGCCTTGGCATTATGAGTGTGCTGATGGTGAATGAGGAAATAAATTTTAATGACCTGAAGGAAATGCTGGAAGTAACAGATGGAAATTTGGCCACACATTTATTGAATTTGGAGGAGAACGGCTTTTTGAAGGTTAAAAAAGGATTTGTGGGAAAAAAGACAAATACGACTTATTCTGTAACAAGGGCCGGCGAAAAAGCATTTGCAGATCATATAGCAGCGCTGGAAAACATGATCAAAGGGGTTAAATAATTTTTTTTGTAGCTACACTTTGAAATACAAAGTACTTTTTATGAATAAAGAAAAAGAAATTATCCGCAACTGGCTGAAAGTTTTTATCCTTTCGTTGTTTATCAGCGGACTTACAGCCATCCCGGTCGAGAAAGAGTTAACCTATGTCATCAATCATTTTCCTTTTGATGGGACGATCAAAGGATGGCTTGAGGAGGTATTAATAGGGGTGCAACATACCGGTAGAGATTATCCATTTCTTTTCTACGGATATGACTGGCTTGCCTTTGCCCATTTTGTATTGGCTATTCTTTTTGTAGGGCCGTTCAGAAACCCTTTAAAGAATAAATGGGTAATTGAGTTTGGGATCATTGCTTGCATCCTTATCATCCCATTCGCTTTAATAGCTGGTCATTTTCGCGGTATGCCTTTCTGGTGGAGAATAATTGATTGTTCGTTTGGAATTATTGGATTGGCTCCATTGATCATTTGCTTAAAGAATATAAAAAAGCTGGAGGCGGAAGAAAAAGAAAGGTCCGAAAAGAAAGAAGCGTTCGATTTACTTATTGCTTAACTATAAAAATTAAGAATGATGAAAACAATCACTTTTAAAAGCAATTGGCTCACAGCTGCAGCATTGTTGCTGACGCTCCCTACGGCTTATTTTATTTTAATCGGTTTATTAAGCGAATTTGGTATAACTGGTCCCTTAGAAGCTACAAAACCAATTGCAGAAAAATGGGGAATTAAAGATCCGCCGCCCGGATTTAATATCAGCTCACTCATACTGTTTGGGCCAATGCTTGCTATCCTGCTTACGGTTTTTCAGTTTTTGAAAATAGAATGGCATCTAGCGAAAGAAGAGTTCTTTCTTCATTTTACTTTTCAAAAAAGGTGGTTCCCGATCCTGATCACTGCAGGCAGTAGTATGCTATTAGCATTTCTTTTCTTTTATATGCTGGGAGAAAATTGTAATTGCTAAAAAGCTTGCTTAAAACAATGAAACATGAAAAAGTTTTTTGAATCAGTAATGTTCGCTGCGGAGGGAGTAAAACAATTTTTTTCCCGCGAAAGGAATGGTAAAATCCAAATCGTAATTGGAATCACGGCAATTGCACTTGGTTTGACCGTTTCGCTTTCTTCATTTCAATGGCTGCTGGTATTGTTTTGTATCGGCCTGGTTATTTCATTGGAGATGATCAATTCGGCTATAGAGAGATATTGTGATCTTGTCACCACCGATTTTCATCCCGGTATCAAGCTCATTAAAGATGTTGCCGCCGGCGCTGTATTAGTTGCATCAATCACGAGTCTTATCATTGGCCTCATCATCTTTATTCCCGCATTGGTTGAATTTTTAAATGGTATAAAATGAGCTTCAGTAAACGTATAATTATTCCTATTGGTTTTACTTTGTTTTTGCTCGGGTTAAGAATTGTATTAACCGGGCAACTGGTTTATATTTTCCTTGCGTGGAATCTCTTTCTTGCCTGGATACCCTTTGCGATCAGCCAGGAGCTTAGTAGTGCAAAGAATCGGTTGAACATATTTTTGCTAACGGTGATTTGGCTTTTGTTTTTGCCAAATGCGCCCTATATCATCACTGACTTTTTGCACCTAAGACAACGACATCCGATCCCTTACTGGTATGATATACTTCTGTTGTTCAGCGCTGCATTGAACGGCCTGTTGCTTGGACTTCTTTCACTTCTTACGGTAGAAAAATTTCTGGCTAACCGTTTTGGAACCAAGATCTCCGGCCTGATCATATTATGTTCATTCTTTCTCTGCGCGTTGGGGATTTATATTGGCCGGTACCTGCGGTGGAACAGCTGGGATATTATTATGAATCCCGGCGAGATAGCCCGCGATATTTTGGAAAGAGTATTTAATCCATTCGATCATATCGGCACATGGTCCGTTACTGTATTGTTCGGAAGCTTTTTCTATGTACTGTATTATTCAATAAAGAATTTCATTAAGCATAAGTCAAATCAATTTTAAGATGTATGGAAACGAGCACAGTAATACCCGCGGCGGGTTCATTATTTGAAAAAGGAAAACTTTTTCTTAAGGCCGTGATAATTTTTGTGATGGCATTTTTCCTTTGGATACCTACTCATATTATACGGGAAGTAATTAAAGAAAGAGAAAACCGTCAAAAAGAGGCTATCGAGGAGGTAAGCAGCAAATGGGCAGGACGGCAAACCATTACAGGACCAATCCTTGTGATCCCCTACAATGGTGCATCCAACGGGATGACTTATCAAAAAAAATACGCATGGTTCATGGCCGACCTGCTTGATATCAATTCTTCGGTATCCCCGCAGAAACGTCATCGCGGTATTTATGATGTGGTGGTTTACCAGGGCGATATTTCCATTACCGCAAAATTCAATGAGATAAAATTTAAAGAACTGAATGTGCCGGCGGTTAATCTGTTATGGTCAGAAGCAAAGCTGTTATTACAAATTTCCGATCTGAGCCGCGGCATTAACGAAGAATTATATATTAAATGGAAAGACAGCAGTTTTATTTGTCAGCCATGGGCAGAAACGACAGCAAATGTTGGGGATGCATTGTTTGCGTCTATTCCATTAAAAGAAGAGAATGCGGATACACAAAATGTATTCACGGTACAATTATCCTTGCACGGATCGCAGCAGTTGATGTTTTCACCGGCCGCAAGAGAAACAAAGATCCAATTAACAGGTAACTGGCCCGATCCAAGTTTTACAGGAATAAAGCTTCCTGAAGTACCGAATACTTCCGACAGCGGTATAAATGTTAAATGGAAATACCTGAACCGCAATAACCCGATGGTATGGAACGACCAGTTCATCAACCTGCAGCCGTCTGCAATGGGAGCCAATCTTATCATACCTGTTGATGGATATGATAAGACAGAACGTTCCGTTAAGTATGCCTTGCTTTGCATCATCCTTACTTTTGCTGCTTTTTTTCTCATTGAAACGATCTATAAAAGAAATCTTCACCTCATTCAATATGGATTAGCCGGGTTGGCATTGGTGTTATTTTACACATTGCTTTTATCTGTTTCAGAATATACAGGATTTAACCTGGCTTACCTGATCGCCGGCGTTGCTACGATTGGACTGGTAGCATGGTTTGTTGGCAGCATCATGAAATCATCAAAGCTTGCCGTGTTTATCAGCTTTGTGCTTACAGTGGTCTATGGATATATTTTCACTATTATTCAATTGCAGGATTATTCATTACTGATGGGTAGCATTGGGTTGTTTATTGCACTCGGCATTATCATGTATTTCTCAAGAAAGCTCCAGTGGTAAAATAAAGGCATATGAAAAAGGAATTATTAGGAATCAGAAAGGAAATACTGGTGTTTTTAACGCACAAGATCGCTTTACCAATGCTGCAGCTGGTAAGAAGACCCAATGCATTTGGATATACTACGGATGAATTGCGGTTTTTTCCGGCCGGAACACTGGGTCATGATCTATATATCTTCCTAAAAGAAAGAAACCTGCCATTATTAAAGCACTATGCACGGCATGATCTCAAACATGTATTACTTGGATATGATACAACAGAAGAAGGTGAGGCTTGTTTGCAAAGTTTTATGCTAGGCAATGGAAGAATTTCTCTTCCGGTGTTGGGAACAGTTGGATATAGTCTTTTGACAATGCCGGAATATTGGGCAAAAATGAAAAGCGCATTTTCGGAAGGAAGGAAGAGTAATCCAATTCATAGTTGGAGATGGAATGAGATACTGCAAATACCGACAGCAGAGCTAAGAAAAAAGATGTTCATGAAAAACAAAAATAACGACCATTAACCCTTTTGTTGGAGTTGGTTTTAGTTCGGAAAGCCTCACAGTTGTGGGGCTTTCATTTTTTTTTGAATGATAAAAGGCATCACAATGTGAAAATAAATTAACGGAAACCATGTTTACTTCGATACCAATTATGCCATTTTTCCCGTGGAACTGCGATTTAATTGAATTATGGCGCAACAGATTTCCAAAAGTACAAGTGTGCGACGCAACAAATGATGGATAGAATTGCAATAGCTGACTTAATAAAAATAAAAAACCTCCCACAAAGAGAGGTTTCAAAAAGTATCCTTGGAATCTTTTTAATCTTTAAATCCGTGATTAAAAATCCAGCCCCATCGCAAAATACCAGAGCGGTTTGCCTTTAAAAAACCCGTTCATTTCCCAGGCCGTATCAAGACGAAGAAAATAACCAAGCAATGTGCTGCGTACGCCAAAACCATATCCTCCTGCCAACGGACCAATGCCACCGGCTTTTATTTTTACTACAACAGGATTTCCAGGCTCATTATATAAGACAAAAGGCCTTTCTATTTTGTCATAAGCTCCATTCCATGCTGTACCGAGATCGAAGAACTGTACCAGCTGGAAGTTTCTCAGGAATGCATTATTGATTGGCTTGTTGAATAAAGTACTAAACACAGGTAAACGAATTTCACTATTGAGAACTACGGCATTGTTTCCATTAGCAACATTCTGATTGAACCCTCTCAGGTTGACGGCAAGAGATTGAAAGGCGTAATCGCCATCCGGATCAGGGCGGTTGGCGTCATTGAATTTTGGAAACAGGTCGTTGTCAACACCGCCGGCATAATAGATAATTTTTTGGGTGCCCCATGAGATGTCAAATGCGCCGCGGACTGCCCAAATGCAATTACGATAGATAGGCAAAAAATATCTTCCATCACCGCCTACGTTAAGGATATAGGGGTTATCAGCGGTAGAGCCGGCCGTTTTGTTGATCTTTGCATTCCAGTCAAAATAAATTTTATAACGCAGACCGTTCCAGATATTCAATGCACGGTTGATCGCATCATCATATACATATTCCACGTGTAAAATTCCATAATGCTTTTTGATATCCTCAATCTCAAGGGTTGCGGGCGGAAGATTTAAGTCATCTGCAAGAATAACGATCTTATCAGAACGGAATGCTGCATTAAATCGAATGCTTCTTACACGGTCAAATGGATAGGAGACGCTTCCCTGGTACAGGTTAGTAAACAATTTGCTTGTAAACAGATTCCCGTTAGCATCACCAACAACAACTTTAGATGCATTCCTGTAATAAGTAACACCATAATCAATTCTTTTTTTCAGGTATTGAGCACTCATTATATATTCATTACTCTTCAGGTCCGTGCTCAAACGAAAGCCACCGGCAAATTTCCAGTCCTCAAACAGATCAGATGTGCCTACCCTTATCATACCATTGAATGCATTGCCATTACCCAACGTAATTGGACCCTCACCGCCAGCATAGGTTTGATAACGGGTGATCAGCACATTATTATTAAAACCTGCTACCACATAGTCGTTAAAGAATTTCGGCGGCCGGTATTCAAACAGTTTTGCTTTACTTAATACGGGCTCTTTACCGGGTATTTCGACTGATTCAATCACGTCACCAATTTGAGTCGAATCCTTTTTCTCTTCCTGAAATTCATTTTGGAAGAAATCAGTTTGCTTTTTGCCGGTTGAATCTGTCACGCCGGGTTCAATAATATCCGATTTACCTTTTTCAATCTTTTCTTCTTCCATTACCTTCTTCATATATTCTGTTGGTCGCGCTGATGTATTGCGACGCCGCAATGCATTTTCATCCACTTTAAGACGATAAAGGAATTTATAATCACCTTGTCTCACTACTTCACTTACCTGTTGCTGATCACCGGCAGTTCTTGTTTCCAATAAACTGCTTTGATAATTAGTGAGCGGAAACACATAAGTAGAATCATTGGTTACAGAAACAAAACCTACTGAATCAATATCCGGCTTATCCCATTCCTTTAACAAGGAATCTACATCGGCTAATGTTGGATTGCGTAATACATCACCACCAATAAAAACCAATGTGTCCAAGCCCGCTCTTTCGGTTCTGAAAAAACCTGCATAGCGGTTGGCAATTCCATTTTCGTTACTTACAAAGGTGAAATGCGAAGTATTGTATTGTGAAGGAAAACGGGCATCTCCCTGCTTCATATCCGTAAGCTGAGAAATTTGCTTGAATTCGGATTGATTCCAGTTGTCAACAAGAAAAATATTATAACGGTTATGTGGTATTGAGTCATCAGTGCTTGCTGCGGTTTCAGAAGGCCTGTTGCTTGCGAAAATGATCCCGGTCTTATTTGGAAAGGCTACGAATGACGCGTCGAGGTCATCGTATACATCATTGGTAATTTGTTCGACCGTGCCTTTATCAATTTTGTAAACAAAAATATCGGTCTGACCGCTTTTTACTGCACTAAACAAAAGTGTATTGGCATCCAGCATATATTTCATATCCTCGACCTGGCTGAACTGTGTAAGATCGGTTTTGGAAATTTTAGCGCGGTTCACCACATCGTATACAAATAATTTTATTTTTCCGGCTTCCCAATACAAAACCGCCAATCTTGATCCTTTACCATCCCATGCCATTATCGGGTAATTAGGATTTTTTTCATCCTCCCTTGATCTTGCGCCATATTTCAGCAGCACCCTGCGGTAAATAAAGTTTTCATTTAACACCACATAATATTTTCCCTGTTTGAATTCAACAACGGCATAGCTCATATTCCTGGGAACAGGGTTGGCATTAAAGCGGATAAAATCTTTTTTCTTAATGTATTCTGTTACGGCTAGTTGGCCCCTTGGCGCCACCCTTCTTCCACGAATATCTTTAAGGTATTTTTGACTTTCTTCAGTCATGAAATTGCTTAACAGTGTCTTGAATTTCTTCTGTTTGGTTACCCGGTTACAAGCCGCATTCATGTTACGATAAATCCGGGCCAGGTAAAGCATATAGGTTGTTTTGCTTTTACCATATTTATCCCCCACCCAGTGCCAGAATGCGTGACCAGCCAGCAAAGGTTTTTCGTGAGCAAACTGGTAGAAATTATTATAACGACCACTGAGCAGGGCAGATTTCAGATCATCGTCAAGTTTGGCACTCCAGTTTTCGCCGGCGTAAGCAATATATCCGTCAGTAAGCCACTCCGGCAGATCAAGTAACGCCTGGTTAGCGGCAAACTCACCAAGATCATCACCGAATAAAACGTTGTCGACAAGAACTTTTGCGATCCCTTGCCTGATCTGTCTTTTCAGGTTTTCATGATTACCATCAAAGAACAAAACAACTTTGTTGTTAACAAGCTTCGTCACACCCCCGGTGTTTTGCCAGTCGATACCCATGCCGATATTGCTTTGCTGAAACTCGTCAAAATTGTTATATACAACCAGATTCGCACGGCGCTGCAGGCCATACTCAACGAATTCTTCAATGCTGGACAATTCTTGCTCCGCCACCTGGGCCACATATTTACCCAAGGCCAGGCCATCCTGGCTGAAATAAGTATTAAAATTCTCTGTCTGGTAAAATTTCCAGTTGAACTTCTGGTATTGTATTCGGTTCTTTCCAAATTCCACCGTGTTCACTTGCCCATTAGTTTTCAGAGAGAAGAAAACCGCTGTAAAAAGGATAAGTCTGAATTCTTTCTTCATAAGATCTGTCCTGTTTCGTCTATTAATAAAAATCGGATTTAAGGAAAGTATAGTTGCTGCAATAGACTTATTGTTTTTGTTGCGAGGCGAAGCCGAAGCAATCTCCTCAATCTTATTTGTGAGCTCAGCAATGGATTGTGAGACGTCAAACGTCCAACGTGAAAGAGTTTGAAAACATTTCACGTCTCACGTCTCACGTTTCACCGAAATTGCAGGTTCTAAAATACGGAAAACCCTCCATGTTAAGCGTTAAGACATTTACATTTAATCCCGTCCAGGAAAATACCTACGTTTTGTATAACGAAGCAGGCCAGTGCTGCATTATCGACCCAGGTTGTTATTTTCAGCAGGAAAGGGAAGAGCTAAAGAACTTTATTGAGGAGACAGACCTTCAACCTGTGTTGCTGCTTAATACGCACTGTCATCTCGATCATATATTTGGCAACAAATGGGCTGCCAAAGTTTGGAAATTGACGTTGCACATTCATGAAAAAGAAAAGGCCGTGCTTGATTTTGGTCCTCAGTCAGGCGAAATGTGGCAGATGCCTTTTGAAAATTATGAAGGCGAGCTGATTTATTTAAAAGAAGGAACAAATATCAGGCTCGGAAAGGATGAGCTTGAGGTCCGGTATACACCAGGGCATTCACCCGGCAGTGTTTGTTTTTATCATGAGCCCGGCGGTTTTGTTATCGGCGGTGATGTACTATTTAACGGCAGCATCGGTCGTACCGATCTGCCAGGTGGTGATTTCAACACCTTGATCAATAGTATCCAGACGCAGCTCTTCACTTTGCCGGACGAAACAAAAGTGTATTCCGGGCATGGACCGGTGACAACGGTGGGGTTGGAGAAAATGAATAACCCGTTTGTAAAAATGTACTGATATAAAAATTTATCTAGTTTGATTTGTAGTCAAACCGACCGTCAGTAATTTTATAGGTTTTATTATTGTTGGTATTATATACCTCGAATTCAAATCTTCCGCTTATAATTTTATTAATGGTGTCTGATTTTAATATTTCAATCCAACCTGTATGCAGACTGTCTGTAATTGTCACTCCTCCGAAGGTACCGTAGCTATGAGTTTCTTCCCAATAATTAGAATAGTACATTGAACTGGTTTTGTTGTTGAAAAAATATTTTCCCGCCTTAATAAACCCTTGGCCTGAGTAATCCCTAATAAACATTTCTATTGATTCATGGTTCTTATCAGCCCTTATCAAAATATGTGTCCCGGCGTATTTACTCCATTGAACATAGCCACCTCTCGTAGCGGGGGTATAAATACCTGTGCCAAAATCGGAATGGCCTTGAGGTAACCAACATTGTCCATTAATTCTGCAACCCAAAGTATTTTTACCTTCAAGAGTTAAGAGAGGTAGATCACAGCTAGTACTGTCTTTCTTACAACTGATTGTCCAAATGATAAGAAAAAACATAAAAAGCCAATATCTCTTTTTCATATTTTTTTTGAATTAATAATCATTGCTTCCCCCAAAACTAAAATCTAAGGGAGCTCATTCCCTGGCGAATTTTGCAATTAGCAATCGCCATGTGCAGAAATTGCAACTGAGAAGTAATTGAAGTGCTTTCGATTCTAAGCCAGAAGTTTATAAGATAATTTATGCAGGATTTGCCGTAAAGTACTTTCCTATGAATGGCAACCTCTGAAATTCCTTTTTTTCCACATTAAGAATAAGGAAAGCAAACAATCCGATAAACGCAAGACCAACGCTCCGATTTACCCAGACATTCAGATCAAGCATGAGGAACGCCTGGTGAATTCCAAAAAGTAAAATGCAAATAACAATATAGGCAATGAGTTTTTTCTTAGCATAAGGAACCGGATAATATTTTTGTCCGAGGACATAACTTGTTATCATCATAAAGCCATAACAAAGAACGGTAGCGATGGCGCAAGCCATATAACCCCATATGGGAATAAAGATCCAGTTAAATAAAATGGTAATAGCTGCTCCACCGATCGTGATCCAGGCGCCGGTAAGATTGCGGTTCGTGAGCTTATACCAGACAGACAGATTGTAATAAGCACCAAGAAAAATTTTTGCTACCATTAATATCGGTACAACTTTCAATCCGGTGTAATATTCGGGATGTCTTGTTCCCATGAAATATTTCCATATATCAAGAAATAACACAACGGCAAGAAAGCAGAAGCAACATGCGATGATAAAAAATTTCATTACCCGTGCATAGGTTCTTTGTGCATGCTCACTGGTTGATTCCTTAAAGAAAAAAGGCTCGGCGCCCATTCGAAAAGCCTGGATAAATAAGACGATCAGCACGGCCAGTTTATAGTTAGCTGAATAAATTCCGGATTGGGAAAATGCCTCCTCCGTAGTGCCGGGGTATAATTTCAGCAACATGATGCGGTCAATGGTTTCATTTATCATTCCTCCAAAGCCCACAATGATCAGCGGCCATGAATAGCGCATCATCTTTTTCCAGAAACCGGGATCTAACCTGAATTTGAACTGAAAAAATTCTTTTGATAGCAATAATAATGTAATGACACTGGCTATAAGGTTCGCGATAATAACATAACCTAATCCAATTTCAGGTTTATAGACCACAGCAAAAAAAGTATCGGCATTTTTTTCATAGTCACTTTTGCAAACAACAAGGAAAAAGATCACTAACCCCACATTAATAAGTATGTTCAGGATTTTTATTGCTGCAAATTTTCTGGGCCTTCCAGTATAGCGCAGCCTGGCAAAAGGCATCACACTCAATGTATCCAATGCCACGATCAATATCACCCATAAAATATATTCCGGGTGCCCTGGTAGCTCAAGAAAAGCAGCAATATTGTCTGTAAGCATCCAGAGCAGGGCAGTAAGGAAAATAGTTGATAGTATTACAGATGAAGATGAAGTATTGTAAACCTTTTGCTCTGGCTCCTGCGAGGAAAAGCGGAAGTAGGAGGTTTCCATCCCATAAGTAAAAAAGATATTGAGAAAAGCAGCGATGGTGAAAAGCGTAGTGATCTTTCCATAATCTGCGGAAGCGAAGATGGTAGCAAGAATGGGGGTAAGCAGGTAGTTGATAAACCTTCCGAAAATGCTGCTAAGCCCGTACCAGATTGTTTGCCCCGCCAGTCTTTTTATGCTGCTCAAAGGAATTGGGTTGTTTAGCAAATGTACTCTTTGACTGCTGATTAAGCAATGGAAGTCATCCGGGAGAGGCATTCCATTTACATTTTTCTTAACTTTAAACAAACCACTTGAACCATGAAAAGATCTTTACTAAACTGCCTGTTTTGGTGTTTGCCAATTTTAATAACGGCACAGGCAAAACAAGGTACTGTTGAGTACAGGAAGAAAAAACAGGATTGTTTTTATATCAATTATAACTTTCCTCCCGAAGCCGTTGAAAATGCGCTGATGAGTAAATTAGCGAAGATGGGTTACAAAGGTCGTGAAGAAAAAGGCATGTTCAACAAAGACAAGGGGTTTAATATTTATAAGGAAGCCACACTTTCGGACATCAGCCCGGGCAAATATGATTATGTGGTCAACATTGAAAGAAAAAGTAAAAAAGAAAGTGATGAGTCCGTATTATACCTGTTAATACTGAATAATGATGTCAATGCGTTACCGCTTTTAGGCAGCGAGGAAAAGGAAAAAGCTAGAATATTCCTTGAGGATTTAACAGTGGAAGTAGAAGATGCCCATATTGATATATTGATCGCGGCGCAGGCGGGGGTCGTCACAACAGCCGAGAAAAAATTGAAACAATTGCAAACGGATTCGGTCGAACTACAAAATAAGATCACAAAGCTGCAGGAAGAGATGTCGGCTAATTCAAAAGCACAGGAAGCGCAACTTACTGAAATAGCTAACCAGAGAAAAATACTTGAAGCCATCAAGTCCCGTAAGAAAATCTAATGTGTTTGATAAAATCGCAGGTCTTTTGTCAGTGTGGAATCTGTTAACGCTCTTAAGAAAGCAACCAAATCAATAATCTCATTGCTGGTAAACTGAATTCCATTGCTTAATGATGGATCAAGCGTAGTGCTCTGCTGAACATTATTACCATAATGTTCAATACATGCTTTCAAACTTTTATAGCGGCCATCATGCATATAAGGATAAGTAATAGAAACATTTCTTAGTGAAGGCACTTTGAATTTTAATGAATCTTCTTTTTTTCCTGTAACCATGAATCTGCCATAATCTTTTAAGTGAGGATCAACTAAAAGACCAGTATTCCTGTATGAGTAATCGGTAAACATAGGTTCAGGGTGACAGGAAGCACAATTGGCCTTATAAAGATCATAACCTCTTTGTTCATAATCACTGAAAAGATTCTGGCCTCTCTTTACCTGGTCGTATTTTGAATTGGCCGTGATCATTGACACCGTGAATTGCGCTAATGCTTTTTGCATTCTTTCAATTGTTATTTCTTCTGTGCCAAATGCAGCTTTAAACATTTGCAGTGTATGTGCATCATGGCGAAGTTTAGTCAACACATTTCCCATTTCCTCAGCCATTTGATTTGGCGCCTGTATCGGATCAAGACATTCATCTTCCAACGTCTTGTACTTTCCATCAGCATGAAAGGCATCTTTCCATGCAAGATTGAAAAGCGGGCTTGCATTCCGGTTAGAATGCTGGTCATTATAACCATGACTTAGATCATGATCATAAGTGCCAAATACAGCGACCTGGTGATGACAGGATGCGCAGGGATAATTTCCATCTTTTGAAAGACGGCCATCATAAAATAACATTTTGCCTAGTTGAAAACCTTCTTCCGTTAATGGATTTTTTGAAAAATCATAAAGAGGCTGAGGGAAGCCGGTGGGCACTGAAAACGTCAAACCAGTTTTACCGGACACATCTTCCTGGCCTTTTTTGCAGGCGTTGATTAAGAAGCTTCCGGTAAGGGTTACAAGAAAAATTATAATGATCAGTCTCCACTTCATCAGGCATTAAATTTAATAAATATTTGAGCAGCATCACATGTTATGCGGGTCAATTCGCCGGCGACCCTCTTTTATTTCACCTTTTAACTTCTTGAACGCTAATCTTTTCTCTTTTGCAGCTTTGGTTGCCCTGGTGGGTTTGCGTTTTTTCTTTTTCGCTAATGCTTTTGTCACCAGCTCATTTATTTTATTAATTACCTCATCCTTGTTTTCAAGTTGTGTGCGATAAGTCTGGGATTTCACAAATAACATTCCTTCGTTGTTGATGCGGTTGGGTAACTTCTCTTTAATAGTTGCTTTTTGTTCCTCATCCAGGAGTTGAGAGGCATTAATGTCCAAATACCCGATAACGGCAGTTTCCACTTTATTTACATTTTGTCCTCCCTTACCCCCGCTGCGGGTGGTCTGAAAAGATATTTCCGGAGATAGGTCGGGTATGTTGGGTTTATCGTTTATAGTTTTTTGTTTATCGTTAAGACTACTTCAAATTTAAGAACCATCGGCGATAAACTATAAATCATAAACTTTTTATCTTGCGATCATGAGAGCGGTTATTCAGAGAGTAAGCAAGGCCAATGTTACAATTGATAATAGAACTTATTCTCAAATAAATAATGGCTTGCTTGTGCTCCTGGGAATAGAGGATGCTGATACTGCTGAAGATATTGAATGGCTCTCCAATAAAATTGTCAACCTGCGGATATTTAAAGATGAAAACGGCGTAATGAATGTTTCAGTAAAAGATTGTAATGGAGATATTCTTGTGGTTAGTCAATTTACTTTACATGCTTCTACCAAAAAAGGAAACCGGCCTTCATATTTAAAAGCAAGCAAGCCTGAACTTGCAATCCCAATATATGAACAACTGGTTCAGCAGCTTTCAAATCAATTGGGCAAAACTATTAGAACTGGAATTTTTGGCGCCGATATGAAAGTGGAGCTGTTGAACGACGGACCCGTAACCATAATGATCGATACAAAAAACAGGGAATAGGCAAATACTCTATGCTATTTTCAATGATTGACTTATTGTACGCCAATTTTTTCAGTAAATCTTTTTCCATTAATCGTTTCAAGCATCAGGAAGAGAACTTTCTCTCTTACCGGGAAGGTGAATTTGTAAATAGCAGCATTGATCTCCTTTTGCTCCACAATCCTGTGGCCACTGGAGGTCCAAACCAAAACAGATCGGATATCCAGTTTTGACTGGATGGTAATTTGTTTACCATTGGTAAGTATCTTATAAGGCTTTGCGGGTGATACAGACGTTGCTTTTCCAGGAGTGCCTAATGGCTTTACCTGGGCCTGGATAAAACAGGTAACATTAAAAAGTGCAAAGACAAGAATTGCCTTCAGGATAATTGGCTTCATCATGGGATACTAAAATTGTTAAATAGAATAATCGGTTTTAACAGTATCAAAGGGTAGGAGGTACGCCCGGAAAAAATAGTGGAAGATGAAAACGTCAAGAATCATGCTAAATTGCACAGGGTCAATAAAAATTTTGTTATGACTATTAATGAAGCGCAACAACAAGTCGATGGCTGGATAAAGACGGTTGGTGTCCGTTATTTCAGCGAGCTAACCAATATGGCGATCCTAACAGAAGAAGTAGGAGAGCTGGCCCGTATTATGGCCCGCACTTATGGCGACCAATCCTTTAAAAAGACCGACCTTGACAAAAACATGGCTGAAGAAATGGCCGATGTGCTTTGGGTACTCATCTGTCTCGCCAACCAAACAGGTGTTGACCTAACTGAAGCGTTTCAAAAAAATATTGAAAAGAAAACGCTGAGGGATACTGAAAGGCATCAACAGAATAAGAAGTTGCATTAATACGGTGATAGACCCGATGGCTATCGGGTTGTTGCCGCACAAGGGTCCACCTCACGCGGAACAAAAGCCTAATCAGGGCTTAAAAGCCGGGAAAATAAATTCTTTCAACTTTCTACCGGCAACTTTGACCTATCTTTTGGCATTATGTATGTAAGTCATTAGTATGACCATTTTCCCTTTTATGGCACCAAAAAGGTTATGGAATATATTGAAGAGATCTGCTACAGATTTCATAGATGATGATGTACTTAAGCTAAGTTCATCACTTGCTTTTTCTACAATTTTTTCGTTGCCCGGACTGCTGATCATCATTATCTGGTTTGCTACTATGTTTTATGGGCGTGAAATTATTGAGGGCACGATCTATAAACAGATAGAAGGGTTTGTGGGTTCGGCGGCAGCAAACAGCATCCAGCAAACCATGCAATCGTCAATGTTCGCTGATTCAAGCAAGCTGGCGACTATTATCGGTTTTGGCTCTCTCATTATTGGAGCTACGGCAGTTTTTAACGAAATACAGGATTCAATAAATCTTATTTGGAAATTGAAGTCAAAACCAAAAAAAGGACGTGGGTGGCTACGGTTAATTATCAATCGTCTTCTTTCATTTTCAATAATCGTGAGTCTTGGATTCATTCTTCTTGTTTCGTTAGTCATTAACGGGGCATTGGATATCTTATTAAATCACTTGTTACAAAAATTTCCTGATGTTACGGTGATCGTAGTTTATATCGTGAATCTTCTTCTTACATTTTTTATTACTGCATTTATTTTCGGTATCATCTTTAAAGTGTTGCCCGATGCAAAAATCGAATGGAAGCATGTGAGAGTAGGAGCATTTACCACGGCATTTTTCTTTATGGGGGCAAAGTTTTTGATCAGCTATTATCTTGGTCATAGCCAGATGACAACGGCATATGGAACAACCGGCTCTATTATCATCGTATTGCTATGGGTGTATTTTTCGTCAATGATCCTTTATTTCGGCGCTGCATTTACACGACAGTATGCAATTGAAATGGGCTCCAATATTTATCCAAACAAATATGCGGTATGGGTAGAAAGAGTCGAAGTGGCTTCCAGGCAACCGCTGCCTAAAACAACAGATGGACAAAAAGTAGAAGAAGAAAAGGCGCAGGAAGAAAAAGCCCATCAGGAAAAAGTACAATCAGAAAAGACCTGATCTCTCTTACTACTGAAAAGCCTTCGGCACTTATCTTTGCCGCTATGGCAAATGATCAGAATAAATTCCAGGCAATTATTTCTCACGCCAAAGAGTATGGCTTTGTGTTTCCCAGCAGCGAAATTTATGACGGGTTACAGGCCGTTTATGATTATGGACAATGGGGCAGTGAATTAAAAAAAAATATCAAGGATTATTGGTGGGATAGCATGACCCGCATGTACGAGAACATTGTGGGTATTGATGCAGCGATCTTTATGCATCCAACAACATGGAAAGCTTCTGGTCACGTTGATAATTTCAACGACCCGATGATCGATAATAAAGACAGCAAGAAAAGATACCGGGTTGATCATTTGATCGAAGGCTTTGCAGAAGAACAAAGGGAAAAAGGCAACGAGCAATTGGCAACTAGTGTACTTGAACAGATGGATGCCTTATTAGCGAAGGATGATTTTGCAGGGTTGAAAAAATTAATTGATGATAATAGGATAAAATGCGCCGTTAGCGGAACAAGTGACTGGACCGATATTCGCCAATTCAATTTAATGTTCTCAACAGAATTTGGTTCCACCATTTCAAGCGATGATGAAGACAATAAGGTTTATTTAAGACCTGAAACTGCACAGGGGATTTTTGTAAATTTTTTAAATGTGCAGAAGACCGGAAGAATGAAAATTCCTTTTGGTATTGCACAGATCGGTAAAGCATTTCGCAATGAGATTGTAGCAAGACAATTTATATTTCGCATGAGAGAATTTGAGCAAATGGAAATGCAATTTTTTATCCAGCCCGGCACACAGAAGAAATGGTATGAGTACTGGAAGGAAGAAAGAATGAAATGGCATTTATCATTAGGCTTCGGCAAAGAACAATACCGATTCCACGATCACATTAAATTGGCGCATTACGCCGATGCAGCCTGTGATATAGAGTTTAATTTCCCAATTGGATTTAAAGAGCTGGAAGGAATTCACAGCCGTACCGATTTTGATTTGAAGAATCACCAGGAATACAGTAAGAAAAAGCAACAGTATTTTGATAATGACATTGATCCCGCTACAGGTAAACCTTATGGAAATTATATTCCTTATGTTGTGGAAACATCCATTGGTTTGGATCGTATGTTCCTGGCTGTGCTCAGCCATTGTTATGAGGAACAAGACCTGAGTACAGCAGAAAAGCAGGATAGTCGAACGATGTTGAAATTTCCACCCAGGCTTGCACCGATGAAACTGGCTGTGTTACCACTAGTGAAGAAAGATGGCTTGCCTGAAATTGCAAGAAAGATCATGGATGATTGCAAGTCTTCTTTCCGCTGTTTTTATGAAGAAAAAGATACGATTGGTAAGCGTTATCGTCGTATGGATGCGATCGGTACTCCATTCTGTGTTACAGCCGATCATCAAACCAAGGAAGATAATACAGTTACTATCCGCTACAGAGATACCATGTTACAGGAGCGTATCCATTTGGATAAAGTAAGGGAAATAGTGATGAAGGCAATCCAATAAGTTTTCACTCTTTATCGTTACTACTTAACAAACTTTTTGGATTGTAGTTTTTATTTTGCACATTATTAATTCAGTAACCTAAACTTTTTTGTTATGAGAAAACAGGCCCTTTTCATTTGCTTATCACTTGCTGCTTCACAATTGATATTTTCACAGGACAGTAAATCGGCGTCAGGACAAACGACTATTGGGAAATCTTCATTCATTGCGGAACTCGGCGGGCCGGGGATCGTTTTTTCTGCAAACTATGATACGAGGTTTAAGCAATCCCGCCTGGGCGTGGGGGGAAGGATTGGTATTGGATTCGTCAGCGGTTGGGAACAAACGTATGACCCGGTGACGGGATATTATGATAGTGAGGAGGTAACAGCGATTACTTTTCCTGCTCAGCTGAATTATATTTTCGGAAAAGAAGGATCGTCACACACTTTTGAAGTCGGGGGAGGAATCACTTATGTTACCAAGAAAATGGAGATCATGAACTTCTATGATGAAAATGAAACCCAGTTATTCGGAACTTTTTGTTTTATGTACAGGCGGCAACCAATTAACGGCGGCTTTTCCTGGCGAATTGGATTTACACCGTTAGTGGGAAAGGGATATATCCAGGCATTTGCCGGCGCCAGTGTCGGGTACAATTTTTAAATGCAGCTATTTGCAATTCAAAATTTCTGAAGTTCACCCTACATCCCCGGTTGACTTTTAGGCTGCCGGCGTCTTTTGCGGGGGAAATCTACCTTAACAATGAAGCAATCACGCGAGGGCGCAGCCGGCATTCCGCACTCCCATTCGTTTCCGCGGTCCGATGCGTCGGGAACATATTCAATTCAATCACTTTGTTGTCTTCACTTTTTGGAAAATGCTTCTGTGATAAATATCACGATCCGTGATTCTTGTCCAATCTACTTTTGTACAAACAAAACGTATGACAACCGTTCATTTAACAGCACAGGAGTTCAAGGAGAAAGTGTTCAATTATGAAACAAAGCAGGATTGGGAATATCAGGGTACACTGCCGGCAATCGTTGATTTCTATGCCGACTGGTGCGGACCCTGCAAAATGGTGGCACCTGTTTTAGAAGAGCTAGCCAAAGAATACAATGAAAAACTGGTGATATACAAAGTCAATACAGATATGGAACCGGAACTGGCTTTTGTTTTTAATGTTAAAAGTATACCGACCATGCTGTTCATTGACGCAAACGGCAAGGCAATGATGCAGCCCGGTGCTTTTCCTAAACATGTTTTCAAAAGTCTGATTGAAGAAAAACTATTGATTCCTTTGAAAACAGAAATGTAAACGTTGATGATTTCATACAAGGCCGGTTTTATAACCGGCTTTTATTTTTTGGTGATAATGATTTTTAGCGATAGGTGATCAATATCACCTAAATTAAGCAGCTGATACTTCAATTTTGTTTAAATAGAGCTATACTATGCAGCAATTCTGGGATCGTAGATATGCAGAAAATGAAACGGCTTATGGATATAAGCCAAATAAATTTTTTAAACAGTTTATTGATCAGCATAAGCCGGGTACGATTTTATTACCTGCTGAAGGCGAAGGGAGAAATGCTGTGTATGCAGCCGGCAAAGGGTGGCAGGTAGAAGCATTCGACTTCAGTGAGGTAGCGAGACAAAAAGCGTTGGATTTTGCCCATAACAAGAACGTCGCTGTTAATTATGAGCTTAAAAATATTGCAGACTTCAAGGCAACAAAAAAATATGATGCCGTTGCATTGATCTATGTTCACCTTCCTGATCATTTGCGGAAAAAATTTCACCAGGAAATCTATAATTCAATCAAACCGGGGGGTTATTTGATTTTTGAAGCATTTGCCAAAGAGCAAGCAGAACTGGCAAGCGGCGGGCCAAGTGATGCGTCTCTCCTGTACGATGCACCGACACTATGTTCGGATTTCCCTTTCCTGCACCTGATTAGTTGTGGTCAAAAAGAAATCTTACTTGCTGAAGGGGATTATCATAAAGGGAAAGCTGCTGTTTTAAGAATTATAGGTCAGCGTCTGTAATATTTACTCGATATCATCTTCCCATTCAAGTTTATAATCGCCGATATGTCTTTTACTTTCCTTTAGTTTTCTTTTCTGGCGGCTGTAATTTATTACCCCAACTATAAGAATAGCTGTTCCAATGATCCAGAAAATTATTTCTAACCACCATCCATAGCTAAGCTTTAGCAGGCTATTCACTGTTATACCCGCAATTGCGAAATATAAGGAAGTTCGGATGAAGGATAGCACTGTACGGTCAATTGCCATATCTGTTCGTTCTATAGCTAGTCTTTCCCGGAGGATCAGGTCCTTGTTCAATGGTTTTTCAATTTCGCTCATGATGTGGTTATTTATTGGAAAACATTACATGCCAAAGTCCCCGCAGATCACCTTCTTTATAGTCAAAAGCAGCATCAGCCGGATATTTTTGTTGAATGACATTCCAGACATCCGGTTTGATCTGTGTTGTCTTATCTCCATGACAATTGAGACACATGGCCTGAAGGATAATCGGCTTGAAATAATGATGATTTCCTGCAGCATCTTTTTCCAACACCGGCTTAATTTCCCCGTCTTCTTTTTTCAGCTGAAGAAAGGCAGATAATATTCTTTGCTCAATACTATCCGGAGCATTCGCGGGGTTACGTAGTTTATCAGAACTCCGTTTAACAGTTATTCCTTCGCTGGTAAAACTATTCGTTAACTCCAGGGCTTGAGTAGTGCAAAATTCCACCGCACCCGCAAACCCTTTTTCGCCAATTGCCTTCGTCAACGTATTCCTGAGTGTGTCAAAGGTTTTGGTGACGAGTGAATCCCCTTTGCTTTTCCATACGACGGCATCTTCAGTTGTCTTATTTTCAGTACAAGATGAAAACAGCATCGCTGATAAAGCTGCGCCTGCGATTAAATTTTTGAAAAACATATATCAATAGTAACGGTCTGTACAAAGTTGATTCAAAACGTTTCATGAGCGAAATATTTTTTATTTCACGAAAAGAAGCTAAAACCTTTGGTTGACAGGATCATAAAAAGATCTGCCGGCTTTTCAACCAGCTCTTCATGGAGAATGCTCGCTTATTGCTATAAGCAAGTTAGTGTTAACCCTCAAAACGGACATCAATCAGCCTTTCAGCTGACTTTTGTCATAGCCCAAACCCCGTCATTCAGAGTACTTTGGGTAATATTTCTCACACAAAAATTTCTGAAATGGAAACCACCCTTTCTCCCTCGGTTGATAAACACTCAGCACTCAAAGACAGGCAAGACTTTTCCATCATGGATGGAAATGAAGCTGCAGCGTATATCGCTTATAAAACAAGTGAAGTTTGTGCAATTTATCCCATCACACCTTCATCGGCGATGGGTGAGTGGGCCGATGAATGGAGCAGCAATGAAGTAAAAAACATTTTTGGTGAAGTACCCAAGGTAATTGAAATGCAAAGTGAAGCGGGCGCTGCCGGTGCGATACATGGCGCATTACAGGGAGGTGCATTAGCATCCACATTTACCTGTTCGCAAGGATTGCTGCTTATGATCCCTAATATGTATAAGATTGCAGGCGAGTTAACACCTGCTGTTTTTCATATCGCAGCAAGGGCCATTGCCACACACGCCCTTTCCATTTTCGGCGATCATAGTGATGTGATGGCAACAAGATCAACCGGTTTCGCGGAATTGTTTGGCAGCAATCCGCAGCAGGCAATGGATATGGCGATGATTGCACATGCCGCCACACTCAAGTCAAAAATCCCTTTCTTAAATATTTTTGATGGCTTCCGCACTTCACATGAGTTGAACCAGGTAGCTGTTATCCCTGATGATGTGATAAAAAAGATGATCGATGAGCAGGCCGTCAATGAACATCGTCATCGGTCAATGAACCCGGATCATCCGCATGTTCGGGGCACTGCACAAAATCCTGATGTCTTCTTCCAAAGCCGTGAAGCATGCAATCGGTTCTATAAACTTGTGCCGGAGATCGTAGAAGAAACAATGAAGAAGTTTGAAAAACTTACCGGCCGTTCTTATAAACTTTTTGATTATTACGGTCACCCGGAAGCTGAACGCATGATCATAATTATGGGTTCGGGTTATGGTCCGGTGCACGAAGTGACAGATTATTTAAATGATCGTGGTGAAAAAGTGGGTTATGTGAATGTGCATCTCTTCCGTCCTTTTTCTATCAAACATTTAATGGATGCTATTCCACCAACAGTAAAAAGGATTGCTGTCCTTGATCGTTGTAAAGAACCCGGCGCCATCGGTGAGCCGCTTTATATTGATGTGATCAGTGCATTGCATAGCGATTGGGAATTCAAAATGCCAAAAGTAATTGGAGGTCGCTACGGACTTGCTTCAAAAGAATTTAATGCAGGTATGGCAAAAGCTGTGTTTGATGAACTGAAAAAAGTGTCTCCAAAAAACAATTTCACGATCGGCATTGATGATGATGTGACACATACCAGTTTAGAATGGGATAGAGATTTTTCTTTAGAGCAACATCATCTTTTCCGCGGATTATTCTTTGGTCTTGGAGCCGATGGAACAGTAAGTGCAAACAAAAACACAATTAAGATCGTCGGGGAAGTGACAGATGATTACGTACAGGGATATTTTGTGTACGATTCCAAAAAATCAGGGTCACTTACCGTATCGCATTTGCGTTTCAGTGCGCATCCCATCCGCTCCACTTATTTGGTTAATTCAGCCAACTTTATTGCTTGCCATCATTTTAACTATTTAAAAAAGTATGACGTGCTGAAGGATGCAGAAGAAGGGGCTGTATTCCTGTTAAATGCGCCGTATCCAACCGACGAAATATGGAATCAATTACCAAAGAAGATCCAGGAAGAGATCATTCATAAGAAACTGAAATTCTATGTGATCAATGCTTCAAAAGTTGCAAAAGAAACTGGAATGGGTTCACGTATCAACTCTGTTTTGCAAACCTGTTTTTTTGCTATCAGTAATATAATGCCGAAAGCTGAAGCTATTCAGCATATAAAGAATGCAATTAAAAAATCGTATGGCCGTAAAGGCGAGGAAGTAGTGCAGAAAAATTTTAAAGCTATCGACCAGACCCTGGAAAATCTTTTTGAGGTTGATTATTCAAACCTCGTCGTTGGCGACAAAGAAATAGAAGCCCCGATCAGTGGCGACGCCCCGGAGTTTGTACAAAACGTATTGGCAAAGATTATTTCAGGCGACGGAGACGATCTGCCCGTAAGCGCATTTCCGGTTGATGGCACTTATCCAAGCGGTACCACAAAATGGGAAAAAAGAAATATTGCCGAGCAAGTTCCTGTCTGGGATCCGCAGCTTTGTTCACAATGTGGTAAATGTTATTTTGTGTGTCCCCATGCAGCAATACGGGTAAAAGTGTATGACCGGGAATGCTTAACCGATGCTCCCTCGTACTTTAAACATACTGACCCCATTGGTAAAGAATTTTTCAAAGACAAGGAGGCATACACATTACAGGTTGCTGTGGAAGACTGCACCGGTTGTAAACTTTGTACGGAGGTTTGCCCGATTGAGAGCAAATCTCAACCCGGGCATAAGGCCATTGATATGATGGATGTGATGCCACTAAAAGAAACAGAGAAGAAAAACTGGGATTTCTTCCTGTCATTACCGGATATTGATAGAACAAGAGTGAACAAATCAACAGTGAAAGGCTCACAGTTACTCGAACCGTTATTTGAATTTTCCGGTGCCTGCAGCGGTTGCGGGGAAACACCCTATTTAAAACTGCTCACACAGCTATTTGGTGATCGTATGCTTGTTGCCAATGCAACAGGATGTTCATCCATCTTTGGGGCCAATTTACCGACAACGCCATGGACAAACAATGAGCAGGGTCGTGGACCCGCATGGTCCAACTCACTTTTTGAAGACAATGCAGAATTTGGTTTGGGTATTAAACTTGCCACCGATAAAAAAAGGGAAATGGCAATGCGGTTGCTGAAAGAGCTGCGTGACGAAGTTGGCAGCGAATTGGCAGATGCAATTTTAGCGAACGCAGAGAATAGCGAAGCAGAAATGATTCAGCAGCGTAAATATGTAAATGAATTAAAGAAACGCTTAAGAGATTTAAGAAGAGAAGGTGCATGGCGACTTTATTTACTTGCCGAATTTTTGGAAAAGAAATCAATGTGGATCGTTGGTGGGGACGGCTGGGCGTATGACATTGGTTTCAGCGGCCTCGATCATGTATTAAGCACCGGGGAGAATGTAAACATATTGGTGATGGATACAGAAGTATATAGCAACACCGGCGGACAAAAATCAAAAGCATCACCTATTGGCGCCAGTGCAAAATTTTCTATCAAAGGAAAAACCACTGGCAAAAAAGACCTGGCTATGCAAGCCATCGCACATGGCAGCGCCTATGTTGCGCAAATTGCAATGGGTGCAAATGATGTACATGCACTCAAAACAATTTTGGAAGCTGAAGCGTTTCCTGGTCCATCAATAATCATTGCATACAGTCATTGTATTGCTCACGGATATGATATGTGTCATGGACTTGATCAGCAGGAGCTTGCTGTAAAGACAGGTTATTGGCCCCTGTTCCGTTACAACCCTGCAAAAGCAAAAGGGCAGCGCTTTACACTGGATTGTAAGCCGCCTTCTGTTGCATTGAATGAATTTCTCTATCATGAAAACAGGTTCGCAACTATCAAGAATAATTATCCTGCTAAAGCCGAAGAGTTTCTTGCTTTGGCCAATACAGGTGTGCAGCGCAGATGGGAAACAATCGAAGCATTAAAAGGACTATAGTTGGCCGGTTGCCGGCGTCATAAGCTAAGCGAAGCATCAAAAAAGTTTCAGACGATTAGTAGTTCTCATGTGGAGAGAAAGGGGTCTTGAATGAGATTCCTTTCTAATTTTTTAGTCAGTTGTTGTGCTATTATTGGCCTTTGTCGCGATGCACAGCGTGCACTGGGCGAATCGAAGGATTTTAAGGTGCTGCTGTTCGTTGGGCAGCTTCGTCGTGCTGGCTCAATCGGGAAGCTTGTCGCGGGGTCAAAGCAAACAACTATCGGCCCTTGAACTGCAGTAATGTTGTTTAGACACCGCCAGCCTGGCATAATTTTAATTACAAAAGTTATAAAAGGTGTGCAATGCCGTCTTCTGTTGTCGCTGCAATAAGATATGATACGAATACTGCAACGCTACGGGTAATTTATGTATCCGGCAGTGTCTATGATTATAAAAATGTGCCGGAGAAAGTATACAAGGAAATGAAAGAAGCTTTTTCAAAAGGCGAATTCTTGAATAAGCAGATCAAACCGAATTATAAGTTTGAAAAGATCAAGTGATAACTTCAACAATCTTAAAATCTCAAGTAGAAAATACGACAGTGAACTTACGATAGGTAATCATGGGAGAATTACCATTTCAAGGATAAATACGGCATTGGTTTAGAACCTTTCCAAAAAATTATTAATTTGTATTTGTCGTAATCCTGATCCAAGAAAAAACCATGGAATTAAGCCAACATAGCCTGCACCACCTGCTGGGTAAGTTAAAACCATCCAGGGTCAGAAGACAGGATGTTTCCCTGAAACAAACGTTTATTTCATTATTGCATCGTATAAAAACTATCGGTTATACGAGTACCATGGAAGAATATGAGCTGCGCAAATTGGGCATATTTAACCAACTAAATTTTTTTCAATTACTAATAGGTGAATTTATTTTTTTTAGCTGTCTTTTTTATCATGAAGAATTTTCTGGCTGGATGTGTATAATCAGCTGCCTGCCTATACTCGTTAGCATCCTTGTGTTGTACCTGAACAGCCAATACAAACACCAGGTCGCTTTAATTGCTTATTTTATTTTACAGCCACTTGTTGCAAGTTTTATTTTTATGAATGGCATGCATCTTGGCATGGACCTTTATTTTATTTTATATGGCATCCTTGCTGTTTTCTTTTTAAAAGATGTGGCCTTCATGCTATTTACGATAGCCTTTTCGATGGTCAATTTTTTCATATTGTCCGTTGTATTAAAAGATTTCCGCTACGAACTGGAGAATATTAACAACGCAATCTACCTTATTAATGAAGGGATTGCCATTGTATTTATTTTTTATGGATTATACCTGGTCAAAAATGAAAATACTATTTATCAGTTAAGCATACTTGACAAGAACCATGACCTGCAGGAAAAAAATATACAGATACAACTGCAAGCGGAGAAAATAAAAAAAGATGCTAAGCTTCTTGAAAAGCAAACGGAAGAGCTCACAGGATTAAATGCCTTAAAAAACAAATTGTTCAGCATCATTTCCCATGACCTGAAAGCCCCAATGTATGCAATGCGTAATTTTTTTACCGAGGTACAACAAAATAATATGCCGGCCCGTGAATTAAAAAAGATGCTCCCCGTAGTCGTGAACGATCTGAACTATACAACAGGATTGATGGATAATTTGCTGCAATGGTCGAAAGCACAGATGCAATCAGACGCCGTATATCCCCAAAAAGTTGATATTGGAAAAGCAATTGAAGAAACCGTGTTATTACTTCGCCGGCAATCAGAGGCCAAACAAATAAGAATTGAAACAAATAGCCACGAAAACATATATGGTTTTGTCGATAAGGATATGCTCAACCTGGTTTTGCGTAACCTGATCTCAAATGCTATAAAGTTTACGCCTGAAAAAGGAAATATAAAAATCGGCGTAAATGAAAATTGCACCATCGTTGAAGTGTTTGTACAGGATGATGGGACGGGCATTAGTCCCGAAGCATTGAAAAAAATAAATGGAGATGGTTTTTATTCTACAAAAGGTACTGCCAGCGAATCAGGCACCGGCCTGGGCTTAAAGCTTTGTAAAGAGTTCATGGCAAGAAATGGCGGGCAACTTTATATAGAAAGTAAACCCGGGGAAGGAAGCACTTTTTCTTTCTCATTACCAAAAGCAGTATAATAAGGTTAGTTGAAGGCTTATCAATTTCACTCACGGGGCTGCTTACAAAAAACTTTTTCAAGCAACGCATAAAGCGCCGGATATTTCTCTTTCAGCAGTTTTGGGCGTTCAAAGAAATATCCGGACACGACGGCGAGAAATTCAGCTTCGTTCGTAGCTCCGTAAGAATTGATATCTGACCGGTTTCATTGATGAGTTTTATTTCATGCTGGATCAGCCGGAGCCTCCATATATAAACATGAAAATAATATTAAAAGTCTGTAGCTGGTATGCCATTTGCAAAAGTTTGAACGAGAAGAAATCTTAAGTTTAGAAAAAATAAAGCATGAAGATCGCAACGTATAATGTAAATGGAATCAATGGCCGCCTGGCTGTGTTACTTCGCTGGTTAAATGAAGCGAAGCCTGATTTAGTTTGTTTGCAGGAGCTAAAAGCCCCTAACGAGAAATTCCCTTTGAAAGCAATCAACGATGCCGGTTATTCTGTTAAATGGCATGGACAGAAAAGTTGGAATGGTGTTGCAATTTTATCAAGAGTCGGAGAAATTCAGGAGCTAAGACGGGTACTACCCGGGGACCCGGAAGATAGTCACAGCCGGTACATTGAAGCAATTGTAAATAACATGATAATCGGGTGTCTTTATCTTCCGAATGGAAACCCCTGGCCCGGTCCAAAATTCGAGTATAAATTGAAATGGTTTAAACGTTTGACCGCACACGCAAAAAAATTATTAGCTGAGAAAGTGCCGGTAGCATTGATCGGTGATTTTAATGTAATGCCAACCGAACTCGATGTGTATAAACCCGAGCGATGGGTTAATGATGCATTATTCAGAATAGAGATTCGTGACGCTTTTAAAAAATTGGTTGAGCAGGGATGGACTGATGCGATACGTAAACTGTATCCCAAAGAAAGAATTTATACATTCTGGGATTATTTCAGGAATGCCTACCAACGTGATGCCGGTCTTCGCATAGACCATTTCCTGTTAAGCTCTCAATTGAAACGCAAACTTGTTAATGCAGGCGTTGATAAGCATGTCAGAGGGTGGGAAAAAACAAGTGATCATGCACCCGTTTGGATTGAGCTAAAGGATAAATAGATCAGTGGCCGGATTTCCAGTGTCGGGAAAGAATACCTGCATGAAAATTGCTGATCATGCAGAGTGGAACCAGCATTGGAAAAGATCGCAGCATTTGCCGACCAGGCCCATGGTGATCAGCAGCGAAAATATGCTGACGAAAGTTATATTCAGCATCCACTGCGGGTAATGAAAACCTGCCGCAATTATGGTTATTCTTTACCTGTATTGGCTGCGGCAATTCTTCATGATGTATTGGAAGATACGGACACAACGCCGCAACAGATAATAAAATTCTTATTAACAGTGATGAATGAAACCGATGCTGAGAAAACGCTTGCTCTGGTGATCGAGTTAACCGACATTTATACCAAAGAGCAATACCCACGAATGAACAGACGAAAACGAAAAACCAACGAGGCTAACCGAATAAAGGGAATAAGTGCAGAAGCACAAACCATCAAATATGCCGACATCATGGACAATGCCACAGGCATTGCACAACATGATGCCGACTTTGCTCCTGTGTTTTTAAGGGAATGCAGCAACTTATTAGAAAAAATGCAAAATGGGAATAATGAACTCCGTAAAGAGGCGATCGAGTTAGTAGCAAAGGAAAAGCAGCAATTAAAGAATCCCGGTATCATGAAGGGACCCGATAAATATTTTTAATCATCAACCTTCCGCTGGTAGTACTGAGTTCATTTTGTTATCGCACCTGCCGGTATTCTTTTTCTTTTGGGTTTCTCGTCCTTTACTGAATTCTTAGTATCCTCATTTATGTCCGGATTCCCTTTCTTGGTGCTTCGGGTTCCACCAGACGCCAGCTTACGTCCCTGACTTGAGGTACGACCTGTGTCGCCTTTGCGTGATTGCTTTGAACCGGTTGTTTGTTGTTTTTGCATAACCCGTTTTTTAGTAACAAAAGGGATTAAAAATCATGCCGGGTCTTAGTCAGATAATGAAGTTGGGCCAATCACTTGTTGCTTCAAAAACATTTTGTCATAAAGTTTGGATGTGATTGCATTGAGGCGTTAGGATTCATTGCTTCCACTGATTTTCAAAAATGGTTTGAGCAAATCGATCGGAACAGGAAAAATGGTTGTGGAATTATTTTCAGTAGCAATTTCACGCAATGTCTGCAAATAGCGAAGTGTTAATGCACTGGGTTCACCTGCCAGGATCTTTGCTGCATCGGCCAGGCGTTGTGAAGCCTGGAATTCACCTTCGGCTGCAATCACTTTACTGCGGCGTTCTCGTTCAGCTTCGGCTTGTTTGGCCATAGCTCGTTGCATTTCCTGCGGCAGGTCAATCTGTTTTACTTCCACGTTAGAAACCTTGACACCCCATGGATCTGTTTGCGAATCAATGATCTGCTGCAACTTATGATTGATCTTTTCCCGTTGTGACAGCAGGTCGTCGAGCTCCGATTGTCCAAGTACGCTACGTAAAGTAGTTTGAGAGATCTGTGAAGTAGCCGCTAAAAAATTTTCAACCTGAACGATCGCCTTCTGGGGTTCTATTACCCGGAAATACACGACTGCATTTACTTTAATAGAAACATTATCCTGGGTGATGATATCCTGTGGTGGCACATCCAATACTACCGTACGCAAGCTTACTTTTACCATTTTGTCGATGACCGGTATCAGTAAAATAAGACCTGGCCCCTTAAGACCAGTACCGCCAATCAAACGTCCGAGACGGAAAATGACGCCCCGTTCATATTCGCGCAATATTTTTATAGCACTTGACAATAAGATCAAAACAAACAGGATAATGACGACTGCTACGGTGGGAAACTGTTCCATAATTCCTTTTTTAAATGTTATTAATTCTTTCCACAAAAAGTTTGAGGCTCCTCATTTCTTTTATTCTTACTTTTTCTCCTTTTTCAATCGGACCACTAAGCGATTCGGCATTCCATATTTCTCCCTGCACTTTTATAGTACCCGTTGGTGATAATGCCTGCATCACCTCACCTGTATCTCCCACTAATCCTTCAATGCCTGTTACTACCTTGCGTCGTTGCGCCCTGATGCCAAAACCGACAATAAACAAAAAAAAGAGTGCTGACACAATTGTTGCTCCAATCATGACACCCCAGGAAATCTTTACCATTTCCAGCGATGAATTGGATTTGATCAGCATCATAGAACCAAGGAATAGAGAAATTACTCCTCCTATGGCCAGCAGGCCATGACTTACAATTTTTATTTCCAGCAGGAACAGTATGATAGCGAAAATTATCAATGCAAGCCCTGCATAATTAATGGGCAATGTATGCATTGAATACAAAGCAAGTATAAGAGCAATGACACCCACAATGCCTGGCAAGATAGATCCCGGATTATATAATTCGAATATCAGTCCGTACATGCCAAGAAGAAATAGGATATAAGCAATATTAGGATCGCTGATAATATCCAGTATCCTTTCCCAAACACTCATTTTTTGTTCTTTCACAGTAGCAGCAGCTGTATTCAAAGTTTTTTTACCGGAACTTAATTCTACAGTCTTGCCATGGATCAGGGCAAGTAATTCCGTTTCATTTTTAGCAATTATATCAATAGCTGAATCTTCTAATGCCTCAGTTTCTGAATAAGAAAAGCTTTTGCGAACTGCATTTTCCGCCCATTCTACATTACGGTGTCTTTTTTCTGCGATCGTTCGTATAAATGCTGCCGCATCATTGGTCGCTTTTTCATTCATCGTGCTGTCCATCTGGTTCTGCAATGCTACCGGGTGTGCAGCTCCGATATTAGTGCCAGGTGCCATCGCTGCAATATGAGCAGCCAGGGTAACAAAAACACCTGCTGAACCTGCATGTGCTCCGTCAGGTGAAACATATACCACTACGGGTACCGGCGATGCCAGTATATCACTTACAATTACTCTTGTTGATTTTAATAACCCGCCGGGAGTATTCAAATGAATGATGATGCACTCCGCCTTTTCACGGGCCGCTCTTTCAATACCATTATGGATAAAGTCCGCTGATGAAGGATTGATGCTGCCATCAATCTTCATCGAGATCACCGTTTGTGCATTAATACCAGCCGGAAATAAAAAAAGAAAAAGACAATATAATAAAATAGGCTTCATAAGAAGCGTGAGGTTGAAAAGACCTTTTTGTAAGTTACTGAAATCAGCGGAAACTGTGTGATAAATAAGGAGGTTCAACAATTCAGCCCTGTATGTCGTCACTTTCAGCTCCACCTTTTGTCCACCCAAACTAGTTGTTCGTTCATATTTGATCGTCTTCCCAGTCTGCCAAGGGATGGACAAATAATCGACGGTCAAAGCATGAACGGAGCCACACTGGAAATGGTTTAAATTAAGTTATGTTAGAAAAGGAATTGATACTTTTAAGTATGAAAAATGCGGTTTACGGGATAGGTCTTTTGTTTTGTCTCCTGACGATACAATTTCCGTTTCTTTTAAAAAGTAAAACAAAGCCTGTTATCATAGGCTATGTGGGCGGTTTTCGCGGATTGATTGCCACAGATTCTATTGATGTATGGCGGCTGTCACATATCAATTATGCTTTTATCGATATTAAGGATAACCGTGCATGGCTGCACAATGAAGCAACAGATACAATTAACCTGCGAAAGTTAAGCGAGTTAAAAAAGATAAACCCTGATCTGAAAATATTGATCTCGATCGGCGGATGGAGCTGGAGTAAAAATTTTTCTGATGCAACACTTACAGATACTTCAACAAGAAATTTTGCTTTAAGTTCAATCGACATTGTTTCAAAATATAATTTAGATGGCGTTGATATAGATTGGGAATACCCGGGTATGATCGGCGACAGTAATACCTATCGCCCTGAAGACAAACAGCATTATACACTTCTTTTAAAGGAGTTAAGAGAAGGTCTTGACAGTCTCGGTCGCGTCACGCATAGGAAATATTATCTAACGACTGCTGTTGGGGGGTCACAGGCCTATATTGATCATACAGAAATGGACAAAGTGCAAGCGTATGCCGACTACATAAATATAATGAGTTATGATTATGCCGGTGGCTGGAACACAGTATCGGGTCATCATACTAATTTGTATATTTCTTCAGGTGATACCAGCCAATATTCTGCCCATAGATCAATCCAGGCGTTTATGGCAGCGGGCGTCCCGGCTAATAAGATTGTTATGGGCATTGCTTTTTATGGGAAAGGCTGGCAAATGGAATCAACTGATAACAACGGCCTGTACAGAAAGACACTAAAGTCCGCAAGGGGTGGCGGGTTTACTTATTTGAAAGATAGCCTGATTAATAAAAATGGCTATAAAGATTATTGGGATGCCATTGCGAAAGCGCCTTATCTTTTCAATGCAGAGAATAAAGTATTTATCTCCTATGATAACGAAAGATCTGTAAAAGCTAAATGTAAATATGTAAAGCAACATCACCTTGCAGGTGTGATGTTTTGGGAATATAATAGTGATAAGAAAGGATATCTTCTTAAGATCATTGCTGATAAGTTTAAGTATGTGCGAAACAATAAATAATTCAAATTACTTCAAAGCAAATGAGCTTAAATTTTTTGCAACACTTTCGATGGATCTTTTACCACTTCCTCATTCCAGAACCTTGAAACTAAGCTCGTTCAGTAAAGCCGTCCTTGACTTATCATATTCTTTCCCTTCTGTTTCACTATGAAAATTTCCATCCGATTCAATTGCAGGTTTAGGTTCATTGCAGTAAAAATCAACCATATAATTAGCGATTGCATGTGGTTTTCTGAACTTTTTTCCTTTCAATTGCCTGTTACGCAATAAAGCCCACAATTTTTGTTCGGTTTCTGTAGCCCTTGGCTGAAGTTCTCTTGCATATTCTTGCGTAGATGGTTTTGCCCGTCGTGGAGTTTTGCAAGGAATTTATCAGCTAGGTTAGAAGGTTTACTGTTACTCATGACAGGTAACTAATTTACTATTTTTTCTAATTACATTCTAAGTTGAACATCTCATTATACCTGACCCCATTAACTTACTTTTAATTCGTAGCGTCTACACCCCTGTCCATATGGAGAGGAGGTGCGGAGAATCTGATCTACGGAGTAATGAAGGGGTGAGGTGTATGGATAATCTAACTTGTTTGGCGATAAGAACTCCAAGCTGGAACGTACGTAAATAAAAAAACCGGGAAGTCGACTCTTCTTCCCGGTTACGAAACGTAGAAAATATAGATGATTTTGGTTCTCTAATCCATAGCCAAGGTTCGTGAAGCCACGAACCCCAGGAACTTTTAATCAATACTCTTCAAAGTAACATACTTCTGCAACTTATCATAATTAAATCCTTTTGATTTCATCTCCTTAATATATTCAGGTGTAACACCGGTAGCTTTCACAGAAATAATCTCATCAAGATCAATATTTTTAAATCCAACCGACTCAAAACTCTTAATAAATTCAGGAGTGATGCCTTGTGCTTTAAGACCGGCCACGTTATCAAGATCCGTCATCTTATAACCGGCGGCTTCAAAGCTTTTGATATAATCAGGAGTAATACCGAGGGCTCTGAATGCAACAAGATCCTCGGGTTTTACATCCTTGTATCCGAGAGAAGTAAAGCTTTTCATGAATTCAGGAGTTACGTTCTGTGATTTCATACCAACAAATTCCTCCGGGTCGATGTCTTTAAAGCCCAACGCATGCCAGCTTTTAATATATTCAGGAGTAACGCCGACTGCTTTAAATGACACCAATTGTTCATGAGGAATATTAGTAAGCCCAGCTGCTTTAAAGGAATTGATATAAGCTGCATCAATGTTCATAGCTTTAAAGCTCACAATATCATCTGCATCATCATCTTTATCCTTATCGTCTTTATCACTTTTCATTTCACGAACTGATTCGATATATTTCTTATCGATACCCTGCGCTTTGAAAGAGACGAGCTGCTCTGAAGTTATATTCTTATAACCTGCACTACGGATCTCGGTTATATATTTTTCATCAATGCCCAGTGCTTTTAACGGAACTAACTTTTCCAATGATACTTCTTTGAAGCCGGCATTACGGATTGAAGAAATATAGGCTTTATCAATACCTAATGCAGCAACAGGAATCAGGTCATCTTTGGTTACATCTGTAAAGCCCTCATTCCTGAGCATCGTCAAATATTCTTTTTTGATATCAATAAAGAAGAAAGCCATCTGGTCATCTTCATCGAGCGTTTCTTTCAGCTCTTTATTCATGTACTCAAAATATCCTTTATCGGCAATGAATTTATACGTACCCATACCGGTGTTACCTTCAAACTTGCCGCTCATTTCTATCTTGCCGGCTTCACGGGTAATGGTAAATGTTCCGGACGTTCCTTTGGGAATAGCCCCCAGGTCAGATAATTTAAACGTCTCGCCGCTAAAAGAATGGCGAGAGTCGTCACCATCCATTTTTTCATCGCTGAAACGGATGTTCACCTTATCATCTTTGATCACTGCAAACCAATAACCCTCCGTTTCCATACCGTGATTGCGGGCATTTTTCTCATTTGTCGCATTTTCCTTTTCATTTTTTGCATTCATCTTTTCTTTGTTCTGATTGGCCTGGCCATAGGCTATTGGCTCATTCAACAGGCAGACTAAAAAAGCAAATACCGGCAAGAGGAAAAAATATTTCCATGCCGTATGCAGGTTTGATCTTTTTGTGTTCATCATGGCTATACGTTTTTTAAGAATTGACTGGTTATAGTTTGTGGTTAAGCTCAATGGAAAATGTGGTGCTGATACTTGTACGAGGCTTAGCTGGTAGCGTTGCTTATCAACTTCCTTTTGCTGCATCAGCTGGTCATCAGTCAAAAATTCAAGATTGCTTTCGATCTCACGGCGATAGATCCAGGCAAATGGATTGAACCATTGAAAGATCAGCAGGAGCTCCGCAATCACAATATCGATGGTGTGTCTTTGACGGATATGAATCTTTTCATGCAGCAGTATCTGGGAATAGGTTTCCCAATCATATTTTTCCGGGTTGATAAAAATTGTATTACCAAAAGAACAAGGCGCTTTATCACCCGTGACTTCGACTATTCTGTACGCTCCATCAATGATAACCGGGTTGCGATAGGCACGCCATAATAACAATATAAGCTGGAAAAGAAAACTCGCGGCAAAAATAAAAACGCCAAACCAGTAAATCCAGAACAACCAGTTCATGAACTGGGCAAACGAAAATTTTGCCGAAGAAGATTGTGCCAGGTTGTTTCCCTTGTCAGAAGTCGGTGCATCCTGTTTTATAACAGGTGTTGCCGTTTCACTACTCACTACCCGATAGCTATCGGGAGACGACTCAGTATTGACGACTGACGGTTTCCTTAGCGAAAACTGCGCAGGCACTTGCAGCAGTGGCAATGCAAAAGAAATAGCAAGGCAAGTGATCAGCATATAGCGGTTTACCTTATAAAAAGTTTCGCGGCGCAGCAATAGTTTATAAAAAGCCAGGCAGGCGACGAGGATCACAGCGACATTAATAATATATGGCAGTATCATTGATTGTCTGTTTTAATCATTTGAAGAATTTCTTTCAGTTCATCTTCGCTCAGTTTTTGCTCTTTGGCAAAGAACGCCAGCATCCGCGGATAAGAGTTATCGAAATACTGGCTAACGATATCTTTCATGGCATGCTTTTGATAATCTTCCCGGCTGATGAGGGGAAAGTAGCGATAGAGATTGCCAACGCTATCATGATCTAAGAAACCTTTTTCTTCGAGGATCTTCACCATAGTAGCAACGCTGTTATAATGCGGCTTCGGATCGGGGAGATGAGGGATTACCTCTTTGATGAATGCTTTCCCAAGCTCCCAATATACCTGCATGATCTGTTCTTCTCTTTTCGCAAGTTTTATCATCGATAAATAATTTGAACACAATGTTAGTACTAATTCATTAGTAGAATAACTAATTTATTAGGAGGGAGAGGTGATAGGTGTAGGAATTTTGCTTAAAGTGTTTATTAATAAATAGTTAGGCGCAATAAAAAATTTTCATGAATCTGCAAAAATGGGGATGAACGGAGTACAATTGGGCCGACTGTTTGCTGTTATGAACATCGTTCCATCTGCGGCAGACACCTGGACTACAACAATTCTACCCGGCATAAAAAAAATTGCGGATCCTACCGGTATCCGCAATCATGGTGTCTCCCACTCATCACTCATAATTCATTTAATATGCCCTCTTCTCCAACGAAGGTCTCGCCGGCGGTTTATATCCTTTTGTCTTTAATAGATTTTTTATTTCAGTAATTCCTCTTTCTAATTGGGGATCTTTACCTTTAGCCATCATGCCCAGGTCTTCCGGCACTGCAATGTCAGGATCAACGCCATGACCTTCCTGGAACCAGGTGCCATCAGGATTATACATACGGAATGTAGGTACGGTAACCCCTCCTCCATCTACCAAAGGCGGCACACCACTGATGCCTATCAATCCACCCCATGTCCGGGCGCCAATCAATGGACCTAGTTTCTTTCTGCGGAAATAATCCGGGAATGCATCACCACCTGAACCACTCCAACCATTTATGAGCATTACCTTCGGACCAAAATTTGCAAAAGGAGGCCACGGCCAGTCACTGCCATCACGTATTGCCCAGAATGCAAGCGGATCACGGTTTAGCATTTCAATGAAGCGATCAGGTATTTGCCCGCCATCATTAAATCGTTCATCGATTACTAATGCTTTTTTATCCCATTGCGCATTGAACTGTCTGGTCAATTCATTTTGTCCATCAATACCTGTGCTTGGTACAAAAATATAACCTGCTTCTCCATTCGTAGCCTCGTCCACTTGTTTGCGCATACTCTCGATCCATGCAAGATGGCGTAGTCGATATTCATCATCCAGTGTTTTTACAATGGCTGTTTTAGCCCCATGCCATGATGGCGTTGAATTGTAAGTTAGCTCTACTGTTTTATTCGAAAGACCTGTGAATGCAATATAAGGTTCCTGCGAAGTAGTCAGCGGGATACCGTTTACTGCTAAAATATAATCACCTTCCTTAATGGTAACACCAGGTTGATCGAGTGCAGAACGAACTTCTGCATCCCAGGTGGCACCCCGGATGATCTTTTTGATCTTATAATTATCTCCATCAGGCTGCCAGTCCACACCCAAATAACCCACTGCCTTATTCTTTGCAGCTTCTATATCACCACCACCCTGGTAAGTATGTGACGCATTCAATTCACCGATCAGTTCACCAATAACAAAATTGGCTTCTTCACGGCTCATAGCGCCATCAAGCATTTTCAAATAACGATCCTTTGCCTTTTTCCAATCGACTCCATGCATACCGGCATCATAAAAATAATCCCGTTCAAAACGCCATACATCCATAAATATCTGTTTCCATTCCTGTACTGGGTCTACCATCATCTGCATATCAGCAAGCGGCAATGTTTTCTCAAACTTTTGGTTTTCGTTTGGTGGTATCACAACATAGGTGCCGGATTTGCCCACCAGCAATTTTTGTCCATTGGCAGACAAACGGGCATTATCCACACCATCAACAATAGTCTTTTCTTCTTTTTTTTCTATGTCCCAAAATTTCAGTGTGCCTTTACCATCGGGTGCACCGGTATTCGGGTATCTTATATAAATGATCTTTCCTTTGGTAGCAGATAACCAACTGTAATTACCCGCGCCCGCTGGTAGTAATTCCAGTCTTTGTTCAATGCCGTCAAAGTCTATTGTGATTGCTTTTCCATCCGGCTTTTTTGCGGTCGCTGAATCTTTTTTGTTTTTATCCTTATCATCCTTTGCCACATCATCTTTCTTCACGGCAACCGTATCATTTTTCGGGGTAAGTACTGATGGCGTTTCTTTTTTCAATGTGACCACTGCGATCTGCGTGGCATTGGGATAAATAAATGTATTGTCAATATCGCTGTAGTTAGGTTTGAATGACTGATTGGTGAAGAAGTATAAATATTTTCCCTCGGGATCAAATACAGGGTTGAAGCATCCATAAAACCCGCTGGTTACCGTGTTATTTTTTTTATTGGTATAGTCGTAAACATAGATGGCCTGATGTTGGTTCTCGAGGTCGCGGTGATAAGCCATCCACCGGCTATCGGGTGACCAGCTTACCGTAAAACCTTCGAGCCGCCCATGTGTATAGCGCAAGGCCTTGTCAACATCGGTGGTTTTATTGGTGGTGATGTCAAAGACCTTTATCCGCATGGCTTTATCTATAAAAGCGATCTTCTTGCTATCGGGCGACCAGAAAGGACGATAACGGTAACCCGCGCCATAATCTGTCAGTTTCTTTGTTGCATTTTCTTTATCTGCTTCCATCAGCCATAATTCATATTCGCCAGACTGATCACTCCAGTAGGCGATATACTTTCCATCAGGGGACCACGAAGGATAACGTTCTGCCGCCCCGGAAGTTCTTGTCATATCTTTTACATAACCATTTTCTGCAGGTACGGAAAATACATCGCCTCTTGCCTGTATCAATACCCTGTTACCATCAGGACTGATCGATACGTTTTGAACCAGCTTATCGACCGCTTCTATTTTTGGCTTCAGCATCGCTCTGTCGGTTATCACAGTGATGGGTATCGTTTTTTGTTTTCCGGAAGATATCGAATAGAGATACATTTTACCGCCCGCTTCGAAAACGATATCATCAGGTCCCAGCGAAGGATAATGTACATCATCATCTTTGAAATTAGTAAGCTGCGTATATGCTTTTGAAGTAAGATCATATTTCCAGAGATTCATTCTTAGTTCTGATCCGCGATCAGATAAGAAATAGATCGCGTTGCCATGCCACATTGGGAATTCATTCCCGGCATCAGCTTCGGCCCCGATCGTTTTTGATTCGTGATTGGTGAGATTGAAAAGGTTGATATCCGCTTTCCATCCACCGCGATAACGTTTCCAGTTGCGGCCAACCTGTGAACGAAATACAACAGCGATCTGTTTTCCATCGGGAGAATAAGAACCAAACTCTGCATAAGCCAATGGAAGTTTTTCGATCATGCCACCGGTAGCGGGCACTGTATAAAACTGGTTAAATCTTGCTTTCCCGCTTTCACGGGCTGAAGCAAATAAAACTTTTTTTCCATCGGTTGTCCAGTCGACCACCCTGTCAGAATAGCCATGACTGGTTAACCGTACCGGCACGCCACCTGTCACCGGGATTGTATAAGCATCATTGTTACCATCATAGTTACCGCTAAAAGCAATGCGCTTTCCGTCGGGTGAGAATTTTGGATAGCTTTCCACACCGGCAGGCGAGCTGAGTTTGATAGCAGTGCCGCCTTCTTTGGGTATCACCCAAAGATCATTTGCATAAGTAAAAACGATCTGGGTTTGTGATACATCCGGAAAACGAAACAGCCCGGCATCGATTTGAGCAAATACGTTTGCTGCAGTAATAATAGCGGCAACACAAGCAATTGTTTTTTTCATAAGCTATAATTTTTGATAAGAAAGATGGCAGAATTTATTGGGGAATTAAATCTAAGTAAAAATCAGGTATTCGCTTAATGAAAAGTATAAGCGGAAGAATTTTTTGGGAAAATGGTAAAACATCAACCCTTTCTTTTGCACAAGCAAATGAAAGAACATAACATTATTGAATAGTTTTTTTTCTTTTTGCTTTGATGCAAAAAGAACCAAAAAGATCAAGGCTAAACCTATTGCTCCGCAGGTTTTGCCGGGCCAACGCACATGAGCGTCAACCCGGGTCATAAATACTTTTGTTATGCACTGAAAGTTCGAATCAGGTTGCGTCGTGCTATTGGAAACACCGAAAGGCGCTGTCTTTTTCGTTTATATTCTTTAAGAATGCAGTTTCTTTTAAGCAGACGAAAAAGAAGGCGCTGGCAATTTCATTCATACTAGCACAACACTGCGGCAATCTAAAGAAAGGTCCAGATAACAGAAGAGATTACAACTATCGTCGATGTCGAGGATAAGAATTGTTTAACACAGTTAATAGTAGTACTGAAGCTAACTCACTCCCGATAGCTATCGGGACGGCAACGGCTGTACATCGTTGCCGGTGCCCTTTACTTTATTACTTTCTTTTGGGGCAAACAAAAGAAAGTAAATTCACTCCTACAATACATTCACACTACGCTCAACAAAAGCGGTAAGATCAGCGCCTTTTAATAAACCCTGGGCCAGCATGGCCAGGTCAAAAGCTTGTTTGGCCAGTACAGTTTGCTGTGCTTCATCAGCCGATAATATTTTATTCACCAGTTTATGATTGGCATTCACTGAAACTTTATAGGTATCAGGCATGTTGCCATAAAAATTCATTCCACCACCCAGGCGGCTCATGTCTTTCATACGGCGCATCCATTCTTCCATAGTAATGGTTACCGGCATGGCTTCCGCATGTGTGCTGTCGATCTCTACGTGCATATTGGAATTGTTGATCGCTTTCTCAAATATGCTTTTCAGTTTTGCGGCTTCATCCTCTGTGAGCTTGTGCTTCTCTCTATCTTCTTTTTCGATCAGCTTATCCATCACATCGGCATCCACTCTTTTCAGCGATGTTTTTTCCAGCTTCATTTCAAGGTGATGAATAAAATGAGTATCAATCGGTGAGTTCATCAGCAAGACATCATAATTTTTTTTATGTGCCGCCTGTATATAGCTGTCCTGTCTTTCCGCATCGGCCGTGTACAGGTACACCAGCCTGCCGTTCTTATCTTCCTGAAAATCCTTTACCCTTGCGGCATATTCTTCCAGTATATATTTTTCGTGCTTTGTATTTTCCAGTAATAAGAATTCTTTTGCCTTTTCATAAAATTTTTCATCGCTGATGGCGCCGTATTTTACAAAGAGCCCGATATCATTCCATTTCTCTTCGTAGCTCTTGCGGTCTTTCCTGAACAACTCACCCAGCTTTTCCGCTACTTTACGACTAATATAGCTATTGATCTTTTTTACATTGCTATCGCTCTGCAAAAATGAACGGCTTACATTCAGCGGAATATCCGGCGAGTCGATGACGCCATGCAGCAACAATAAAAATTCAGGGACGATATCTTTTACGTCATCGGTTATAAATACCTGGCGGCTGAACAAACGGATCTTGTTCTTCGTGATCTCAAAATCATTTTTCAGTTTCGGGAAATATAAAACACCGGTAAGATTAAATGGATAGTCAACATTCAGGTGTATCCAGAATAAGGGTTCTTCAGCAAAAGGATAGAGCTCACGGTAAAAAGAAAGATAGTCCTCATCCTGAAGTTCATTTGGTTGTTTTGTCCAGATGGGTGTGGTATTATTGATGATATTATCCACTTCCACCTCTTTATATTTTGGCTTACCCTCCGCATCCTCACCATCAGGTACTGATTCTGTTTTTGTACCAAACTGTACGGGCACTGGCAGAAACTTTGCATACTTGTTCAAGATTTCCCTGATGCGATGCTCTTCCAGGAACTCTTGTGAATCTGCATTGATATATAAAATAACATCAGTACCTCTTTCTGTTCTGTTCCCGTCGGTGATCTCAAATTCAGTGCTGCCGTCACAGGTCCAGCAGGCCGGAGCGGCACCATCCTGGTAGCTGAGGGTTTGTATCTCCACCTTGTCTGCTACCATAAAAGCCGAATAAAAACCCAAACCAAATTGACCGATGATCTCGTTGGCATCCTTGGCTTCCTTAAACTTTTCCAGGAACTCGGTAGCGCCGGAGAAAGCCACCTGGTTGATGTATTTTTTAATTTCATCGGCTGTCATGCCCAGGCCGCTGTCCGAAACCGTGATGGTCTTTGCCTTTTTATCAACGGCCACTTTCACTTTCAGATCTCCCAGCTCTTCTTTATAATGACCCAGTGAAGCCAGTCTTTTAATTTTCTGTGTGGCATCCACGGCATTGCTCACCAGCTCCCGCAAAAAGATCTCATGATCGGAGTAAAGAAATTTTTTGATAATGGGGAATATGTTCTCGGTATTGATGGATATTGTTCCTTTTTCCTGCACCATGGTTGTTTCAGTTAATAGTTAAGAGTTATGAGTAATAAGTTTTCGGTCCTTTTGTCTATTGCCTATTGTCTTTTTGGATCTCGGCCTGCAATATTATCGCCAATTTGCCGGGACTGCGCCGGAAAAAAATAGTTAAGTTGAAAATTTATGCTGGCTACGCAAGGTTTGTTCCAATGCAATGGAATTTGCCAGATTGACAGCGGGATTTGTCCGGGCGCCGACAAAAATCTTTTTTTAAGCTATGATGGCTGAACACATTTTCATGTCTCAATGACGAGCAGATAGGGCTGAAAAATATACTTGTGTCGGAAAACGAATCTCGTTGATCTCTAGGGATTGATCATAATATGCGCCCCATGTGTTCCCGCATGCATGATCCATGGCATGCCATCGGCGGATGGTTTTTCCGGCAAACCGGTACTGGCAACTGTTGCATACGGAATATAAATTACATAACGCAGGTAACCATTCTTCGCTTCACCAGTTACAGGATCAAAATCACTCTGTTTTGCTGAATAAACATACAATGCTGCCGGTTGTTTGGGCATTTGCAGGGTGCCTGATTTCACTTCTTTCTCACGTTCATCAAATAACTGCTGATCCTTAATACCCTGTTTTCTCAATTCACGTCCTCTTTGCATAAACGGCTCGAGGTCCTTTACATAACATGCTACAGAGAAATCAGGTTCATCAGGATTATCTGCAATACAAATCAATTCATTGGTACCCTGTCTTAAAAGAACGAGTTCTTTATTGGCCGAATAACCATACACTGTGCAGTTATCTCTCTTTTCGGCGGGCGCAGCCAATAAAGCTGATTTTATTTGTATGGCTGTAGCCGGTAATTCATTTTTGGAGGACGGTGAATCTTTTTTAGAATCACATCCGAAACAGACTGTGATCGCTGTAATGAAGAAAAGAATAACTCGCATATGAATTCGTTAGGTTGAAAATTATCAAGGGGAACCAAGAACGGGCTTTTTAAAGGTAGTAATTTATTATGCACTGTTGTATTTTTTCCATTCTCGGGGGGACAAAAATTTGTGCGGAATATTGCAGCAAGCTGTTTACCTCACCACCTCATTAATTCCTTCGCATACGGATTTAATCTTAATGAACGCTTCATCTGAGTTTTTCTCTTTATCAAACTTAATATGAAGATAACCCGGTGATTTTTTTATGTAAAATGTAGTTTTATTGTCAAGTGTAATCTCGCCATCCATACGGGTATTGATAAAGGACATATCACCACTGGATAATTCTTTATCAAGGTATTTGTCAACCTCAGTTGTTTTTTCAGGGTTGAACTTTGCGGTCATTTCATAGTAGTGGGTATATTGGCTATGCTTTATACTGATACTTCCGTCCGGAAAATCACAGGACGTAATGGTTATGACTGCTAGTAATAGATATACTAAAATGGTGATCTTTTTCATAATACCAATTTGACGTAAAATAAGCTAACAATGTTTCACTTGAATTGAAGCTCAGCAAAAAATAGCATCCGGCCGATCTTCTTCTCCATGTTTACACCGTTCAAATGTACTTCCCCAGTATTTTGCATCTGAGATAAAATCTTCCACGGAGTAGTAGAAAATCTTGTCAGTGTTGTTCTCTATCTTTAATATATGAAGGCCTGCTTTCTGGTTATAAAAAGATTATTAGCTGGTGTTTTATTGATGACGGTATCGTTCGCTTCGGCACAGGACACAACAGTTTCCAAAAAAAAGAATGCCGAACGTTTGCAAATAGCTACCGAAATAGAGCGTTCAATCCGGACTGAAATGCTCAATAAATGGTATCCGCAGAGCGTGGATAGTTTGTATGGTGGTTTTCTTACTACGTTTACTTATAACTTTTTACCATCAGGGCCGCAGGATAAAATGATCGTTACCCAGGCGCGACATGTGTGGTCAAATGCGTTGGCTTCACGTTTATATCCCGCCGTCGAGTATTATAAAAAATGTGCAGCACAGGGTTTTAACTTTTTAAAAAATACAATGTGGGATAAAATCAATGGCGGTTTTTATACATTGGTCGACCGCAAAGGGAATGTCAAAGACAGCACAGGAAAAACAACATATGGCAATGCTTTTGCTATTTATGCCTCGGCAGCATGGTACCGGGCGTCGGGTGATAACAATGCCTTGCAATTAGCGAAGGATTGTTTTGTGTGGCTGGATAAACATGCATATGACGTAATCCTCAAAGGATATTATCAGAATTTGTTACCGGACGGGACACCTGTTAAGCGTACTGCTGCAGATCCTTCCACATCGTCTGTGGGTTATAAAGACCAGAATAGTTCTATTCATTTACTCGAAGCATTTACTGAACTATATTCGGTATGGCCCGATGCGCTAGTTCGTCAGCGATTACAAGAAATGCTCGTGCTGATCCGCGATGTTATTACAACCAAAAAAGGCAGTCTCACACTTTTTTTCCAACCCGACTGGACACCGGTATCATTCAGGGATTCATCTGAGGCAGTTATCTTACAACACCGGTATCTTGATCATATATCCTTTGGTCATGATGTAGAAACAGCTTACCTGATGCTGGAAGCATCGCATGTGCTGGGATTAAAAAATGATACTGCTACGATGAGGGTAGCCAAACTTATGGTGGATCATGCGTTGCAAAACGGTTGGGATAAGATCAATGGCGGTTTTTATGATGAAGGATATTATTTCAAAAATAAAAAAGACATTAGCATTATTAAAGATAGTAAAAACTGGTGGGCGCAGGCCGAAGGGTTGAACACATTATTGCTGATGGCGGATCACTTCCCCAACGATCCCATGCAGTATTTTGAAAAATTCAGAATGATGTGGAAGTATATACAAACTTATTTAATCGATCATGAATACGGCGACTGGTACGAAGAAGGTCTTGACAAAAGACCGGAAAGAAAAACTGCATTAAAAGGCCATATCTGGAAAGCCACTTATCATCAACTTCGATCATTATCTAATTGTGTGCAAAGACTTCGAAGCACAGGATAAAATGCAATGCAGTTAATTATTTGCTGTGTTTTTAATAGGATCGTTCATTGGCTTGAACCAAAAGAACGATGCCGTTAGCTATCGGCACAAGCCAATTTCGCCACGGCGGACCGCTGTTATTAAACAACCAGGCATCTATTGGTTACAGGTGAAAGATGCAAATGAATGTATAGGAAAAGACAGCATTGTTGTACATTCTAAAGATTGTGGTAAAGCATTTTATATGCCGACAGGCTTTAGGTCAAACAATGATGGAAGGAATGATCTGATAAAACCGATATTATTTGGCCATGTTTTACAATACCGGTTTTGGATTTATAACCGCTGGGGGGAATTGATCTTTGAGTCGCCGATTTAATGAAAGGATGGAATGGACAGTATAAAGGACAAGCTCAACACAGTGGTGTATTCGCGTGGATGTGTTCTTATCAACTTGAAGGCGAACCGGAGAAAAAAGAAAAGGGAACGTTTGTTTTGATTAGGTGACAGCTACAATAATAATCAATACAAAAGACCTAAAATTTTTCTAACTTCAACTATGCGACTGATAAAAGTTTGTCCTTTTATAATTGCTTTGATCATTTCAATTGCCTCATCCGCACAAGGCCATCTCAAAAAATACGATCTGTATAATCTTTATAAAAACGGTAAGCTACAGATTGTGAATCGTACGCTGACATCCTTTATGGACAAAAGAGGAAATGGAGTTCAGTTTTCTGAAGCAAGCGGTGACGGCTTGGCCTGGCTTGATGGCGTCAATTTTGCAAATGGTAGCATTGAAATTGATATAAGAGGTAAAGATGTGTTGCAGCAGAGTTTTGTGGGCGTTGCCTTTCATGGTGTGGATGAGAAAACACTTGATGCAATCTATTTCCGTCCTTTTAATTTTCATGCTACTGACTCCGTTCGACTCATTCATGCAGTACAATATATTTCTCATCCTGACTTTCCCTGGAACGTATTGCGAGAAACGCAAAACGCCAAATATGAGAAAGCCATCCCTGCTGCACCTGATCCCAACGAATGGTTTCATGTTAAAATCGTTGTTGACTATCCCCATGTAACCGTGTATGTGAATAATAGCGCTTCACCATGCCTCAGCGTCGACAAATTGAATGACCGCCAATCGGGTAAGGTAGGTTTGTGGGTGGGCAATACTTCAGGAGGGGAATTTGCCAATCTCGTTATTTCTAACAAATAAAGGAGTTGTATCACTCAGTTTTCAACCATAGCCTGCCGGTGTTATCTTTTGTTGCATCCCGATTATGGATTTACCCAGTGAAAAGTATAAGGCCCAATCAACAGATGCTCACCAAACATGATAGATCTCCCGTGAGCCGGTCAAATACATTTCATGATAGCCAGCCATTTTTTCTTTCATTTTTTTCATCTCTTCAGTGTTTTCCTCGTATTTCTTCCAGCTCTTCTCATAAGCTGTCAGACCATCGTACTTTGTTACCATCACAACTTTATTATATTGGCCGGTCATATCCGTCATCACATGAACGAACTCGTCGTTGTCGCTCATCAGTTCTTTGAACAATTTTGCCAGCTTCGAAGCATTGCCTGGTTTGCAAATGAATATGTCGTGAATAAGGATCATAACTATTTTTTTAGTCTACTAAGGTATGCAAACCTGTACGGACTTGTTTCTGTTGGCCGTGTCGCTACCGTTTGAGATTAAGCAGTTTAAATGTTTCTTTAGCAAGGATTTTACAATTATGTGCTACCTCTTCAAGTGTACAGCCAAGTAGCTGTAAATTCACAGGCAGACCCTTCACGGTTTCCACGAAATCAACCGTGAGCATGGTTTTTTCATCCACCCTGGAATCACCTTTTAACTGCCGGAAAACATCCGCAGCTGCCTTTCGTTTGTTGCCGAGATTGAATTTTCCAAAACTTTCAAAACCGTCACCTGTTCTTATACTCAGTAAAACATAAAAAGTATTTTCTTTCATACAGGAATTACAACAATGTAAATGCCAGTTTTATTAATGATTGATCCGGCTATCGGGACCGGTAACCCTTTTGTCATTACAAACAGCCTGTATGTAAAAAAGATTTGGCACTATCAGTTCACGGCACTTACTTTGTAGTTCAAAGTGCTTTTTATGAGCGGACAAATCCAATTGCCTTTAGGGATAGGATCTTGGTTCTCTGCATCATAAAAATTCCTTTTGTAATTGCACTATACCACTAAATAATAAATGTTAATGGCGACAATACTGAACATACAAAACCTAAGTAAAACCTATCAAAGTGCAGGCCGCACATTAACGGTGCTGGAAAATATCAATTTTTCTGTAGAAGCGGGATCAACGATGGCTATTGTTGGTCCATCAGGTAGCGGCAAGACCACTTTGCTTGGATTGGCTGCGGGACTGGATCGTTCAACCACAGGTTCAGTGGAATTAAATAATATAAAGCTGGATCAGTTGAATGAAGACCAACGGGCAAGTATACGAAATCAGCATGTGGGTTTTATTTTTCAAAGCTTTCAGTTGCTTCCAACGCTTACGGCGCTTGAAAATATTATGGTGCCTTTGGAGTTGCGTGGGGAAAAAAACATTAAGCCAAGAGCTGTTGACCTGCTTCGCAAAGTGGGACTGGGAGATCGTGGTCACCACTATCCTGCACAGTTGAGTGGTGGTGAACAACAACGAGTATCAATGGCCAGGGCATTTATCAATAAACCTCAAATTCTATTTACTGACGAACCAACCGGTAACCTGGATGCTGAAACAAGCCGAGGGATTGTTGAACTGATATTTAACCTGAATAAAGAAGCCGGTACTACATTAATCATGGTAACACATGATCTTGAGCTGGCAAATCAAACAGGCCGAATCATCAAACTGAAGGGCGGCCGAATTGTATCGGACGAAACAACTGCAAACAGTAATTAGCAGAATTATGGATGAGAAAAGGGGACCAAATTTTTCATGGCTGGTAAAAATGGCATGGCGTGATAGCAGGCGAAACCGTTCACGGTTGTTCTTGTTCGTATCGTCTATTATTCTTGGCATTGCAGCGATGGTGGCGATTTATTCCTTGGGTGATAATATGAGCGAAGAAGTTGACAGGCAAGCTGCTTCTTTATTGGGAGCCGACCTGATGATCGGTAGTGGCAAACAGGTAAGTCCGGCTATCCAAAAAATGGTTGATTCGCTTGGTGACAGGAGATCGGAGCAACGGATGTTTCCATCGATGATTTACTTTTCGAAAACTAACAAAACACGACTTGTGCAGGTTCGTGCACTGGGTGGAGAGTTTCCTTACTATGGGGCGCTGGAAACAGTGCCTTCATCGGCTGGAAAAACATTTCGAAACGGACAAGCCGCATTAGTAGACCAAACGATGATGTTGCAATATGATGCAAAGGTTGGTGATAGTATAAAGATCGGGAATGTAAGTTTTGTGGTGGCAGGAACTTTGATAAATGCACCGGGGCAAACAGGATTGTCAGCATCTGTAGCGCCCCCTGTATATATCCCTCTTCAATATCTTGAACAAACGGGGCTTTCACAAAAAGGAAGCAGGATCGTTACCCAGTTTTTCTTCAAGTTCGATGAGCCGGTGAATATGGAAAAGCTTGTCGATGATATCGAACCACGTCTCGACATTGAAGGGATGAGTTACGAGACAGTTGAAACGCAGAAACAGAATACCGCAAGGTCGTTAGAAGATCTTACGGATTTTCTTTCATTGGTCAGTTTTATTGCCCTATTGCTTGGTTGCGTTGGTGTAGCCAGCGCCATTCATATTTATGTACGTGAAAAAATAAAATCCGTAGCCATCCTGCGTTGTCTGGGTGCAAAAGGAAGGCAAGCTTTTCTCATTTACCTGATACAGATCGTTGTGGTTGGTTTTATTGGATCGCTGGCAGGTGCTGCTTTAGGAACGATCATTCAACAGTTTTTACCTATCGCATTCAAAGATTTTTTACCAATAAAAGTTACTGCTGAATTTTCTTGGTCTGCTATCGGCCAGGGTTTATTGTTAGGTATTGTGATCTCTTTTCTTTTTGCTTTGGCACCACTTGTATCTATTCGCAAGATATCTCCGTTGAATACACTGCGATTATCATTTCAACGATTCAGCTTATTTAAAGACCCCGTAAAGTGGCTGGTTTACCTGGCGATCATCGGTTTCATTTGGGCATTTTGTTATTTACAAATAAAGGAAGTACAGGAATCGATCGGATTTTCAATTGTTATTGTGATCGCATTTTTAATATTGGTGGGTTCAGCGGCATTGCTAATGTGGACTGTACGCCGTTTCTTTCCCAACAGATGGAATTATCTATGGCGGCAAGGACTTGCCAATCTATATAGACCCAATAATCAAACTACCATATTAATCGTTGCAATTGGGTTAGGTACCGCGATTATTTGCACACTGTTTTCTATTCGTGCTATTTTGCTTAATCGTATTCAGCTCACGGCACAGGGCAACCGCTCTAACACCATATTATTCGATATACAACCACAACAAAAAGATAGCGTGATCGCATTAGCCAAACAGTTCAATTTACCGGTAGAGGGAACCGTTCCTGTTGTGAATATGCGGTTAGAAAAGGTGAACAATATCACCGGAGAAGTTTTGAGAAAAGACAGCACGATAAAAATGCGCAGAGGACTATTTGACCGTGAATACCGTGTAACATTTCGTGATTCATTGATCAGCTCCGAAAAAATAACAAAAGGAAGATGGTCAGGTAAACGGGAGGGTCCTTCGGGTACAGTGTTTATTTCCCTTGACGAAAACTATGCGACCAACAATAGCATTAAGATCGGGGACACGCTGACCTTTAATGTGCAGGGGGCTGTTATTTCCACTATCGTTGGCAGCTTTCGTAAAGTTGATTGGGGCCGTGTACAAACAAATTTCCTGGTGTTATTTCCAACAGGAGTATTGGAGGAAGCGCCAATGTTTCATGTGTTGGTTACCCGTATCGAGAGCAAGGATGTATCTGCACGGCTGCAACAACAGATGGTGCAACGGTTCCCGAATGTTACCATCATTGATCTGAGTGCGGTGTTGAATATAGTGAGTAACATCATCGATAAAGTAGGATTTATTATTCGTTTCATGGCTGCCTTTAGCATATTCACCGGTTTGATCGTATTAATCGCTTCTGTGATGATCAGTAAATACCAGCGCATACAGGAGAGCGTGTTGTTGCGGACAATAGGGGCAAGTCGTAAACAGATCTTCTATATCACAGCGCTGGAATATTTTTTCCTTGGTGCTTTGGCCGCTGCCACCGGTATGTTTTTGTCGTTAGGTATAAGTTTCCTGGTTGCAAAATTTATGTTTGAAACAGAATTTATATTGAAGTGGGTGCCGCTGTTAATTGTGTTTGTGTCGGTATGCTTTCTTACTGTCTTTATAGGATTGATCAATAGTCGGGCAGTGGTGACGCGACCGCCGTTGGAGATATTGAGAGAGGAGGTGTAAGGGGAGAGTCGTGTGAGTGGTGAGTAGTAAGTAGTCAAAGAAGCTTCTCTAATTCCTTCCAAACATTTTCGGCTACAATGCGATGGCCTTCCTCATTTGGATGAATGCCATCTTCAAGATTCAGGCCTGGTTCACCACCAACACCTTGTAAAAGAAATGGGATGAGGGTCATATTATTTTTAGCAGCAAGGTCGGTATAAATATTTCGAAACTCAGCAGTATAGGCTTGTCCCATATTGGGTGGTATCTCCATACCGGCAAAAACCAGTTTAATGGTAGGATACTTTGCCTTTACTATATCAATAATGTCCTGCAGATTTTTTTTAGTTTCTGAAAGGGGAGTACCACGCAGGCCATCATTAGCCCCAAGTTCGAGAACAAATATATCTACAGGTTCACGTAAGATCCAATCAATTCGGGTTTTGCCGCCGGAAGATGTTTCACCGCTTACACCGGCATTGATCACCTGGTAAGGAAGACCTAGCGAATCGATCTTTTTTTGAATGAGTGCCGGGAATGCTTGCGAAGGACTCAACCCATAACCGGCCGTAAGACTGTTGCCAAAAAATAAAATTGTTTTCTTCTTTTCAACAGTGGCACTGTCCTTACCGGTGCTATTTTGTTTATTACCAGCGCGGTTCTTATTATCGGTGCAGCCTGAAACCAGTATGATGAGACCGACTATAATAATTGATCCGTTCTTCATATTCCTTGAGTTCAAAATGAATTAAAGTTTTCGACTACCAAATACCTGGCACATATTAACGGGAATGCAAATATAGAACAACATAAATGGCTGTTAATTGCCTCATCAATCGACTAAGAAGCAAAGAACATTATCCGCCCGATGGCTATCGGAACGGGAAAGTAGTTCGATACAAAGATTTTCCAATTTGGGATGGACCTCGACATCGGTAATTCAGGCCACCCACTTTTCGATTTTTGGACTAGTCGTCGCTTCTCATTTATTACCTGCTATTCTTTTTGTTTAAATCAAACGACTTATCTGTAAGAGCAATAAGAAAATCTTCCAGGTCAGCTTTTTCCTGCTCTGTTAAGCCAAGTGGTTTTGCCAGCAAACTATCCCGGTTGATTGCATTGGGAAAAACCTTGGCAGGATCATTATAAAATTCTATCACCTCCTTTAGTGTTTTCAACATTCCATTATGCATATAGGGAGCCGTCACGGCTACATTACGCAGCGGAGCAATTTTGAATTTACCGACATCCAACGGATCATATGTGATAGACGCCCTACCGCTATCATTTAACTCACGACCATTAAACAAGCCAATATTGCGAAATCCATCTAACGCAAAGTTTGATCCGAAATGACATTGAATACATTTCCCTTTGTTATTAAAAACTAGAAAGCCTCTCTTCACTGCATCACTTACAGCATGCGGATCCTGGTAATATTTCCAACGATCGAATGGACTCTCACTTGTTTCAAGGCCACGTTCAAAAGCTGCCAATGCCTCTCCCAGGTTTCTACGATTCGGTTCGCTGTTGAATATCTTTTTGAAATAAGCATTGTAGGCTTCATTTTCTTTTAGTCGCTGCAATGCTTTATCAATGGGCAAATTCATTTCATCCGGGCTTTCGATAGGAGCAAGGGCCTGTTCTTCCAGGGTTTTTGCCCGCCCATCCCAGAAAAAAATTCTTTGCAACGCAACATTCATTGCTGAAGGGGTATTTCTCAATCCTAATACGCCTCCCACACCGCGGCTTGTTGCAGCACTATCGGCAAAAGCAAATTGCGGCTTATGACAGCTTGCACAACTAATCGTGCTGTCACTGGAGAGTATCGTATCAAAGAACAACAATTTTCCAAGTTCCCCTTTCGTGGCGGGCTCATTGTTTATAATGGTTGCCTGGATGAACACCAGGATAATCAAGGTTAAAACTATAAAAACGCACTTCTTCATGTCTCGCGATTTATTTTACCCGGCCCAATATTGTTCTTTGCATTCCTTCTTTTCTCTCTGTACAGCTATCACTGACTGCTTCAAAACGCAGCGAATCCTGGTGGCTGAAGAAAATAAGTCTATAAACAGCTTTTACACCATTGCAGCCATTCTCTTCAATTGTAATAGTATTGCGATTCAAACTATAAATGCCGCTGACAAATGGTTTCTTATTTACATACCCCTCGTAAGTATTGTCTTTATTAAATATCACGCCGGTAACATTTCCTTTCGGTGAAGGCTTGGTTTCCCACCTGCCGATCAATTTATTTTTTGGTGCAAAAGCAAGTAGAATGATAACGACTCCGAGAGTAACAAAAATTCTTTTCATGTGACAGATGATTTTGATTGTTAAATTGGTTCTTAACTTTTTTGTCCGGAACAAAAATAAATTGGTGGGCAGCCGTGGAGAATAGTATTAAAGTACCTCCCCGGATTTGGGGATATGCCAGGGGTTCAGTATTGGCTACATTGCTTCGCCAAAATCATAAACCAGTTATGATCATAAATTATTCCCCGCTGATACGGGCAGGAGAAAAAATAATCTCCTTAGTGAAAGAAATTTCAGGTGAAGAGCAATTGATCACCCTGGAAGATATATTTCCATTTATGGATGCCATGCAAAAGATCTTTCCTCAATGGGTTTTTGGCATCTGTCCTTTTCACCATCCTGAAAGCAGGTATATCAGCAAAAATTGTGAGCAGGTGCTGGGATACACAAGTGACGAAATATATGATCTTTTCCCGCTCGGTATTATCGCCAAGGTGCACGAAGATGACAAGCAGGATGTGCAGTCATGTTTTTCATTTTTGCATGACTATTTAAATGATAGATCCACTGAAGAATATTATTCACTTCGCATTGTTCTGCAATTTCGGTTTAAACACAGGAATGGAGCCTGCTTGTTGGTGCAGGATGAAAAAGCTTCACTTAAATTACATAATGGCAGCTTTGTTTATTATTCGATCATGAAAGACATTACTGAAGAAGCAGCTTTTGCCGGCGTGAAACTTGATATTTATCGACAGGATACATCACAGGAAAAATTGGCTGAGTTCCGTCCTGCTACGCAGCATGTGAAACTTTCAAAACGCGAATCTGAATTAGTAGGATTGATAAGAAAAGGATTGAGAACAAAAGAAATTGCGGATCATTTAAACATCAGTCATCATACTGTTCGCAATATCCGGCAACGGATGTTTGAAAAGTACAACGTAAATAGTTCGATTGAGTTATTGAATAAGGCTGTGTAGAATTTAAATCCTGATAAGTCCTAAAAGAAAGTGCCGGCGGTGGCCGGGTCTGTTGCCTGCCGTTAAAACCTTACATTCGGGGATTAATGTACCGGTCATTTTTTGTTACTTAGTGAAAAAAACTACACCCAAGCAAGCCTGGTATGTAATCAATGGCATTACTCTCTACCGGATAGTGGCCGCGCCCGTCTTATTGATACTGATTTTTACCGGTCAGTTTGATATCTTCAAATGGTTGCTTGGAATAAGTTTCTTTACCGATCTGATTGATGGATTTCTTGCCCGGCGATACAAAGTAGCCAGCGTCCTGGGTACAAGACTTGATTCCCTTGGTGATGATCTGACAGTACTTGCTGGTGTCATTGCATTGTTTGTGACGAAGACCGAATTTATTAAAGAGCAGAAATTCGTATTCATCTTACTCTTATTGTTGTTCCTGACCCAGATCACCTACGCCTTTATCCGTTATGGAAAGATCACCAACTTCCACACCTGGCTGGCAAAGGCAGCAGCCCTTTTACAGGGTGTATTCTTATTGCTTGCTTTCTTTACAGGTGAACCTAATCTTGTTTTATTTTATGCGGCGGCTATTATTACCATTTTGGAAATTATAGAAGAGATCATTCTTGTCAGACTGTTGCCGAATTGGGAAACAAATGTGAAAGGCATTTATTGGGTACTGAAAAGGAGAAGGTAGACAAAGATCAATAGTAAAGTAGCTCAATAGTCAATAAATATCTTTTAACAAAGGGGATTTGGGAAAACAATTCGGAAAAACGAGTCAGTCAACTATTTGGCAGGAGTAATAATAATAGTTCCGTACTCGATTGGCTGATGATCACCTTGTAACATGATGGGTCCAGCCGTAGCTTCATGACTATTCAACGCACCACCCGTGATGCCTGGGATTTCCTGGTTGCAGATAATTGTCTTCCCGTTAAGCACAATTGTCACCATTCTTCCGATCAAAGTGATCTCATAGGTTTGCCATTCGCCGGGTTTTTTTCCTGCGTTTTCACCAGGTGCAATAAACCCATATACAGCTCCCAATGCATCTTTACCGGGCGTTTCCTCGTGATAATCTGTGATCTGTACCTCATAGCGACCCCTTAAATAAATACCACTGTTACCATGCTCACGGTAACGGAATTTAACCTGCAATTTGAAATCGGTAAAACTCGCATCGGAAATTAAATTTGAACCAGCTTTTGGACTTTTCAAAATTCCATTTTCAACTATCCATTGATTTGTTTTCTCTGAGGGATGCCATCCTTTCATATCTTTTCCATTAAACAGTTGTATCGGCTTACCCCAAACTGGTTTTACATTCCGAATTAATGACGGCGCACGTACGGCGGAGCATTTACAATTTCTTCCGTCTGGAAGTGTAATAACACCAACCATACTATCGCCCTGGAGTGTTGCTTCAAAATTCAAATTGTTTGTTTCAGCCTCCCACTGGGGCGGGATAGAAAAACTAAGTTTACCATTGCTGAGGTTTACCTGTGAAATCGGTCTTGCACTTCCTTCCGGCCCGACAAATCTGCCCACCAATACCCGGGGTCCAGATCGTTCTACCTCAAGCCATGAAGGAAAATCTTTTCCCGAAATATTCACAGTGATATCCCACCGACCGAGAACAGAAGATGTATCAGAATAATGTTCTGCCCCGGCAATTGATAGCATGAAGATAAAAGACACGAAGATTAAACAAAGACGTCGCATAGTCTGGATGTTGGTAGTTTGAGTAATAAATTATCAACGCCGAAGTTAACTCAATAGATAGAACTCACTTTCAGTAAAATTCTGTTGACAGAAATGATTTATTCATCCTGCCTTAGATCAAGCGTGAATGTGTTGATGTTGCTCCCCTAAAAAGTTACAGAATTCCTGACTGCTTCTTCCGGTGTTCGACCTATTTCATTACTAAACAGCGTGTGTTCGCCAAAAAGTTTTCCATTATCATACTTGCTGATAACAATTTTTTTTGGAGTGCCTTCGATGATCTTAGTGAGTGTACATGGATAAGCTATATTGTTACCAAAACAAACATAATAATCGCCTCCAACCTCTAATACCGGTTCTGTCCTTTTTGAATAATGAATGGGAGTTATTTCTTGTTCAACCTTGATGATATGTTTTTCACTAATCATAACACCTAACTTTCTCTATAAATTTACTGAAGTTTTTTGAGCCGGAAAAACCTGATAGATTTTTCAGGAAGGATGGATTATAGTAGTCGGCGGGCTTTGCCTAATCATTTTTCTGGAATTAGATTCAGGAGTACAAATGAGCGCAGCGCCGCAAAGGTTGAGCGGAATTACAAAACCTGGCAATATCACTTAAACTCAGTCAACAAGCTATTCTACACAAGATCGCAATGACACTGATCATTACCGGTTCGCTTCGCCTCATTTACATTTATTTTCGTCCACGTAAAAATTATTATTAAAAACCATTAACCAAACATCCTTATCATGCAACATGCAATGCAAATCTCAAAATCCAGACCGATGATCATCGGTTTTTTGGCCGTGTTGACCGTGGCACTTTTATTTTCATGCACTAAAAATGCAGCCGATGCTGTCAAACCAGCTGATGAAGAAGCAACCGCAGCGAATGCATCTTCCAACTCCTCCGACGGCAATATCATTCACGCTGTGCCTTTTGAAACCACGCTGTTTGTTCCCTGTGCAAACGGCGGTGCAGGCGAAGATGTAACATTCACCGGTTTCACAAATTTTATTTATCAGATAACCTGGACGGATCAGAATTTTACTTTGGTTTATCATGATAACGTGCACAAAGTAACTGGCATCGGTGCTTCCAGCGGAGAAACATTCGTAGCATCGGGCGGTACGAACGGAACCGTGATGGGTTCATGGGTAAATAGCCAATGGATAGGAACTACGATCCAACAAATAAGAGTTGTTGGAAAGAACAACAGTTTCTTTGTAACATATAAGTACCATATTACCATTACTTCCGATGGCAAAGTGACGGTCAACAGCAACGAAGACACAGCAGACTGCAGATAGGAAATACATGCCGGAATTTTAAGATCTTTAGTGAAATGTTCAACAAGTATTATTCGACTTCCTGAGGAGTCGAATAATACTTTGGGTTAGAACGGAGTTTTTTCATCACAATTATTTATCTGCTTATAATTATTGAAATGTCATTGTCAAGTTGATTGCAAACTATTACATCACTTTTCCCATCAGCATTCAGGTCTGCAATGGCAATACCTTTGGGATGATTGCCTACCGTTATAGAAGATTGCGATAATCCGGTTCCATTCCTGTTCATTAAAAAAAGATAAATTTTATTTCCGTCATTATCTGAAGTTATAATATCATTTACTCCATCGCTATTTGTATCTCCAATTGCTATCCGGTTAGGAATTTTTCCGGATTCATAAGGAGATCCTCTCATGGTTGTAAATTTTCCCTTACCATCACCCAACAACACTGTCAATCCATTTTTTCCTTTACCGGCACCCATGCTTCCCGGAGAATTAATAATTGCAAGATCAGGTTTTTCGTCTGCATTTAAATCACCGATTGAAATTCCGAAAGGAGCATCGCCACACGGATAAGGTGATCCGGCTGCCTCATCAAATCCTCCCTTGCCGTCGGATAAAAGAACAGTAACGTTATTGGCTTCCGTGTTTGTCGTGACAATATCATCTGCCCCGTCGCGATTGATGTCGGCAACACGAAGCCTTTGATATGGACGTTTGCCAACTTTAAAAAATATTCCCGGTGTTTTAAAAAGATCAACACTATCTCCGAACAGGACTTCCACATTGTCATTGCCCCAACTGTCCGTAACAAGATCCGGCCGGCGATCTCTGTTAAAATCTCCGGTTGCAATGCCATGTGTATGGGGAATCCCTTCAACACGGAAAGGTGATTTAGCAGCGGCGGTAAAACTTCCTTTGCCATTTCCAATCAACACGGTTAAGAATTTATGTTCGTGATTGGCAAAAGCCAGGTCAGTATTGCCATCATTGTTAAAATCTTTAATGGCGATATCATTAGGTTGAGGACCTGCAAAAAACGGGGAGCCTGCGGCGTGGGTAAAACTTCCTTTTCCATTGCCAAGAAGAATGGTAACGCTGCTATCTGTTTCACTTGCTACTGCAAGGTCAATAAACCTGTCATTATTAAAGTCGCCTGCTTCCACACTACCCGGCGATCTACCCACTTTAATTCGTATGTTTTCTGTGTTAGAAGCATGCCCGGTTTGTCCGCAACTATTTACAAACGCAAACAAGGGAAACAGGATTAGAAATATTGAATGTTTCATAAGTTATTTTATTTATTTTGATGATCGTGTTCCTACAAATTAGTCCTATTAGTATTATGGGGAATCAGTAATTAGATAACAGGAATGAAAGCCTTGATGACAAGTAATCGGAGGGAATCACAAACATTGCCGCCGTCAATTAAAAGATTCCAACAGCGGGCTACTTTTTCTCAGAAAGCATATCTAATGCTTCCTGGAGTTCTGCTTCATTACCCGACAATACCAGCAGCCGATCACCGGCCAGTAGCCTGTCGGCGCCTGTAGGTTGGATATACTTCTCTTTCCTTTTTATTAGAGTTATATATGTTGAGGAAGGAAAGTGAAGATCAACAATTCTTTTACCCACCAAAGCTGATTCGCTACTAAGGGTCACTATTTTTATTTCGTTGTTAGCGGGAACCAACTCTTCACCGCGGTCGTTTGCAACGGGTGGTTCCGTTACCCGTAGCAAGTTTGCAACTAATGGCAGGGTCGTTCCCTGCAACAAAACAGACGTGATAGAAATAAAAAAAACAAGATTGAAGATAATGCCTGCTTTATCGAACCCTGCGATCATTGGATAAGTAGCAAATACAATCGGCACCCCGCCACGTAAGCCAACCCACGAAATAAATAATTTGCTTCGAATGCTTGTCTTCGATAAAGCCAAACTGGTGAAGACACCAACCGGTCGCGCAATAAACATCAAAAAGGCAGCGATCAACAAGCCTACCGGCATCAGCGGAATGACCCTTGAGGGAAACACGAGCAGCCCCAATGTGAGAAATAAAACGATCTGCATGAGCCAGGCCTGGCCATCATAAAATTTCAATAGACTCCGCTTATGAATGAAATCACGACTGCCTAAGACCAGCGCCGAAAGATAGATGGCGAGAAATCCATTACCCCCTATAATATGCGTAGCAGCATATGTGAACATTGCTAATCCTAATACCAACACCGGATAAAGCCCCTCACTACCCAGTTTAATATTATTAATGATCCAATGACTGAACCGGCCCATGCTATAACCCATAACCCCACCAATCAGGAATCCTTTTATAAACAGAAAGATAAATTTCCCTGGATCGAGTTCCCCACTTGATATGATGCCCGTTAAGGTAATAGTAAGGAAATAGGCCATAGGGTCATTGCTACCACTTTCGAATTCAAGTACGGCTCCTACTTTTCCTTTGAGTTTTACTCCCCTGTTTCGTAGTATAGAAAATACAGCTGCCGCATCGGTGGCAGAAACAATTGCCCCCAATAATAATCCTTCCAGCAAACTAAAATCAAGAATGAAATGTACAAATATGCCAACCGTCAACGCTGTAACAAATACACCAATAGTGGAAAGAGAAATTCCTCTCCATATAATCGGCTTGATAGTTTGCCAGTTTGTATCAAGGCCTCCGGAAAACAAGATGAAGTTGAGGGCAGTAACACCAATGAATTGCGCAACGCCGGTATTATCAAAGTAAATACCGCCGATCCCTTCAGACCCGGCCAGCACTCCGACGATCAAAAATAAAATAAGGGTGGGCACACCGAAACGGCTGGAGACATTACCGGCCACAATACTGACAAGTAATAGAAGCGAACCAATCAGCAATATATTTTCAGGCGATAAATCCATTTGCATTAAGCTGCTTAAATTTAAAGTAAACCTCTATCATCATAACAGGAATTAATTTCCGGATTGTCTTTTCTTTTCACAAATAGTTACAAATGCCAAAGAGCCAACCAGCAGCGCAACGGAGCCTATTGCTCTCACTATGGTTATTAGGTTCTTCGCGTACGTTAGGCGGACAAAAAATGGTGCAGCAATTGTGGTTGAATTGATTTTTTTCTATTGCGTCTGTCCTTTTATTGGTTGCCCACCAATGGCCGTTCAGACAGAGTTTTCGCCGCCTGCGATTAACTAAAATCAACGCAATGCATGATATGCTTTAGACGAAATGATCTGAAACAACCTTAACTTCATGTCCATTAAACTTTGGTGCTAATCCTTATTCGCATGCTCATCTGCCGGCATACTAAGCATCTTGTAATGGCCCTTTCAGTAATAGGGACAGTTCCCCGACTAGTCAAGGTAGAACCAGGACTTATGAACATCGATAATTCGATCACAAATCTTCTTTTCGTTAACCATTAAAACCATTCATATGGAAAAGGCAAGATTAATTGAAGCACGTGACAATAAGCGTCAGTGGAAGAAATGGGGACCTTATTTAAGCGAACGTCAATGGGGTACAGTCCGCGAAGACTACAGCGAAAACGGTGATGCATGGAACTTTTTTACCCATGATCATGCCCGTTCACGAGCATATCGCTGGGGCGAAGACGGCATTGCCGGCATTTCTGATGACAAACAAAAGCTGTGCTTTGCCCTGGCCTTGTGGAATGGCAAAGATCCTATTCTCAAGGAACGCTACTTTGGATTAACCAACAGCCAGGGTAATCATGGTGAAGATGTGAAAGAGTATTATTTCTACATTGACAGTACTCCAACACACTCTTACATGAAGCTTCTTTATAAATATCCACAGGCAGCCTACCCTTATGCTGATCTTGTCGAGACTAACCTTCGGCGCACACGGAATGAGATGGAGTATGAACTGCTCGACACCGGTGTATTTCATGACGATCGCTATTTCGATGTTTTTGTTGAGTATGCCAAGGCTGGGCCGGAAGACATTTTGGTCAGGATCAGTGCTGCCAATCGGGGACCCGAGGCTTCTGAACTGCATTTGTTACCCACACTATGGTTTCGAAACGACTGGTCGACATGGATCGCCGAATCTAACAGGACTGGTGAGAAACCGAAGCTCAGTCAGATTAACACACAGCCTGGGATAACTGCGTTGAAAGTAACCCACCCTATATTGGGTGAATTTATATTGTCATGCGATGGAGAAGTGCCGTTGTTATTCACCGAAAACGAGACGAATCACGCACGTCTTTTTCCCGGACATACAAATGAAAGCCCTTTTGTGAAGGATGGTATTAATGATTTTATTGTATACGGAAACCAGAGTGCTGTAAACCCGGCAAGACAGGGCACCAAAGCTTCGGCACATTATAAGCTAACTGTCGCCGCGGGTCAAACTTCAGTTATTCGGTTGCGGCTGACCAAAAAAACTTCAGACGCTGACGAAAAACCATTCGGAGATAATTTTGAAAAAGTTTTTGCCGACAGACTCGGGGAAGCAGATGAATTTTATAAATCGGTAACACCTCTGTCAGTCAAAGAAGACAAGGCAAACGTAATGCGTCAGGCGCTTGCGGGTATGCTTTGGAGCAAACAGTTTTTTTTCTTTGATGGAGATAATTGGCTGGATGAACATAACTCCAACCCATTGCATTCAGGATATAGAAACGCCCGCAACTCTGAGTGGTATCATATGCTCAACGAGGACATTATTTCGATGCCCGACAAATGGGAATATCCATGGTATGCGGCCTGGGACCTGGCTTTCCATACACTTCCACTTTCCATAGTGGATCCTGATTTTGCAAAGGATCAAATGAAACTGATGCTCCGTGGCCTGTATCTTCACCCCAATGGACAAATGCCGGCATATGAGTGGAATTTCAGCGATGTGAATCCACCTGTTCATGCCTGGGCCAGCTTATTTCTTCATCGCACTGATCAGGCCTTGCGCGGGGAGACGGATCTGGATTTCCTCAGGTCGACCTTCAACAAATTGTTGCTGAACTTCACGTGGTGGGTGAACCGCAAAGATCGCAATGGCAAGAATGTTTTTGAAGGTGGTTTTCTTGGTCTCGACAACATTGGTGTTTTCGATCGCAGTGCTCCGTTGCCTACCGGCGGTCATCTTGAGCAGGCGGATGGTACGGCATGGATGGCATTATTCAGTCAGAATATGTTGGAAATGGCAGTGGAACTTGCAGCCCAGGACCCCAACTACGAAGACATGGTCTTTAAGTTCATTGAACACTTTTACTACATCGCTTCAGCGATGAACCGACAAGGAGATGAAGGGATGTGGGATGAAGAAGATGGTTTTTATTACGATATACTTCGGTTGCCTGATGGCCATACGCAACGGCTCAAAGTACGTTCGATGGTGGGGCTATTACCGTTATGTGCTTCTACAGTGATAGAGGACTGGCAGCGGAAAAGTATCCCCCGGGCCATGGGATATATTAATGAACGCTTGCGCCGGATGCCTGAACTCAAGGCAACTATCCATCCCACAGGTCCGGGTTATTATGGTGAAGCCGATCGCGGCATCCTGGCACTCGTGAATCCGGAGCGGCTGCGTCGAATTCTTACAAAGATGTTAGATGAGAATGAATTCCTCGGCCCGCATGGTATCAGGGCAATTTCCAAATTCCACGAGCAGCATCCATACATATTCCATGTAGACGGCCAGGAGTACCGGGTGGACTACCTTCCGGCCGAGTCGGATAGTGGCATGTTTGGTGGCAATTCCAACTGGCGGGGACCGGTTTGGATGCCTGTGAATGTAATGATCATTAGAGCCTTGCTCAATTATTATTTGTACTATGGAGACAACTTTAAGATCGAATGCCCGACGGGTTCTGGAAAGTTGATGAATTTGTTCGAAGTTGCTAAGGAAATAGGGGAGCGACTAAGCTGCACCTTTCTACGAGATGAACACGGTAGGCGACCAGTCTACGGCGGTACCGAAAAATTTCAGACTGATCCACACTGGCGCGACCTTATACTTTTTTTTGAGTATTTCCATGGAGACAATGGTGCAGGACTCGGCGCCAGTCACCAGACCGGTTGGACGGGAGTTGTGGCAAAAATTATTCAGCTATTTGGCCTGATGGACGCAAAACAGGTCCTAGAACGAGGGAAACTATCTGCATTTAAAGAAAATGGTGACAACACGAAAAAACAACATGAGGAAGCCAAAATATCCGTCGCTCTTTCAAATTAACACGCGGGTATGGCTAACCGAAATATCGGGAAGACTTGGAAGAAAGGCGACACTTGATGATATACCGGATAATGAACTGGATCGGCTGGCGGAAATGGGTTTTGACTGGATATGGTTTTTAAGTGTATGGCGTACCGGGGAAGTAGCGCGGAAAATTTCCCGTCAGAATCCAGCATGGCGGCACGATTTTGAAACAACATTGCCTGATCTTCAGGAGCAGGATATTGGCGGTTCAGGTTTTGCCATCACAGGGTACAATGTACACCCCGATCTTGGTGGTGATGAAGCGTTGAAACGTTTACGTGAAAGACTGCAAAAACGTGGACTTAACCTGATGCTCGATTTCGTGCCGAATCACATGGCACCGGATCATCCCTGGATCAACGATCATCCCGGTTATTTTGTTTCTGGGACAGTAAATGATCTTGAAGAAAATCCACAGAATTATACCCCCATAAAAAGTGGTAAGGATGATCTGATACTTGCTTACGGTCGTGATCCATATTTTTCCGGATGGCCAGATACAGTGCAACTGGACTATAGTAATCCGGCAACGGTAAAGGCGATGACCAAAGAACTTTTACGGATCTCGGATCAATGCGACGGCGTTCGATGTGATATGGCCATGCTTATTCTTCCAGAAGTTTTTGAAAAGACATGGGGCCGCAGTGCGCAATCTTTCTGGCCCGTCATCACAAAAAAAATTCGTGACAAAAATCCTGATTTCCTTTTCATGGCAGAAGTCTATTGGGATTTGGAATGGACACTTCAGCAACAAGGATTTGATTACGCCTATGACAAACGCCTTTATGATCGTTTATGCGAAGGTCATGCGAGAGCCGTGCGGGAACATTTTTATGCAGGGCTTGATTACCAGGATAAGCTTGCCCGGTTCCTTGAAAATCATGATGAACCGAGAGCTGCCGCAACATTTGATCAGAGTACCCATCAGGCTGCCGCAGTAATAACTTTCTTGTCACCCGGATTACGATTTTTGCATCAGGGACAATTTACTGGAAGAAGAAAACGCATTTCACCACATTTGGTTCGTGCCCCGCAAGAACCAATCAATACAGATTTGCAAAAATTTTATGAAGCGCTTCTCAACGCACTTAAAAAGCCCATATTCAGAAATGGAAAATGGAGCCTGCTCGAATGTATTCCGGCCTGGGAAGGAAACAACACATGGGATTCTTTTTTGGCATTTGCATGGGAAGGATCTGATGACAACCGCGTATTGGTTTGTATAAATTATTCGGCGCAATCCGGACAGTGTTATGTCCGTCTTCCATTTTCGGATTTGGCTGACAAACAATGGCGACTTGAAGATCTGATGAGTGAAATAAGTTATGACCGTGATGGAAATGATTTGCTGAGAGGTGGACTTTACCTGGATGTACATGGATGGAAGTACCATGTCTTTGAAATGAAAAATCTAAAAAATAATTGAAACATAATTTAAAGACCAGGTCCGGTCGTAAGAGCTGACCACAAAAAGAAAATTATGGAAACAACCACAAAAGAAAAGGCGGCAAAAAAGGAAAGACTTTATAAAACCTCGAAGACACTAAAAAGAAAGTTGAGGGTTGCTTATCCTGCCGGAAAAGGACGAATCGTTCTTCGAACCGAAACTGATTGGGATAAAGACATACAACCAGTTTCACTCAGTGAAGATGGCAACACCACGATATTTCACGTAGAGGCGGATCAACCATTTCTTTATTTCAAACCTTGCCTGATCACTGATGACGGAGTGTACCACTGGTCCGTGGGGACGAATAAACTGTTACTGATGGAAGAAGATGATAAACGCATTTCATATCCATTCTTTTTTGGATCAGACCAGGGAAGGTTTTCGAAATTGTATGAATTTCCGTCAAAGATCCTTGGCCGCACACATTATTTACGGGCTTACCTCCCTGCGGGATACGATGAAAACACGTTGGCTTCTTATCCCGTTGCATTTATGCAAGACGGACAGAATCTTTTTTTTCCCGATGAAGCATTTATGGGTAATACATGGAAGGTAGATGACACAATATGGCAACTACATTCAATGAGTGCTGCAGAGGACTTTGTGATCATCGGTATCCGTTCAGCTGACCGTATGCAGGAGTATACGTCACCTGGGTATGAAGCATATGCCCGATCACTTGCAGAAGAAGTAGTACCGGAAGCACAACGATTGCTGCGTCTTGTCGATAACCGGCGTTTCCGCTCGGTCTGGGGTTCTTCGTTGGGAGGCGTAGTTTCTTTTTATACAGTATGGCAATATCCTGAAGTATTTGGTGTGGCGGTGTGTATGTCGAGTACCTTTTCTCATAAGGACAATCTGATCGAAAGGATCCTGAACGAACCAAAAAAAGATGTAGCATTCTATCTTGACAGTGGTTGGCCTGGCGACAATTATGAAGTCACGATGGCCATGGCGATGGCTCTTGCATCACGTGGATGGAAATATGGATATAACTTCCTGCATTTATGTTTCCCCAAAGCAAAGCATGATGAGATATCATGGAGTGTGCGGTTACATTTGCCAATGCAATTTCTTAATGGCGCAGTAGCCCGTGCATCCAGGGCAGGAAGCCCGGTATTGAGTGAAACGCCATGAAAGAATAAAAAATAGAATGACAACTGGCTTTTAATCTTATTATTGAAAAAATGCAAGTTTGAAATTGTACGATTCAGAAGGGTAGTAGAATCGTATCAAGCCCGCAATCTTTCAGGGCTTGCGTATTGAATATTTTCAATGTCTCAGAAGACATGATTTTATTTCTTTGTTCGATCCAGTTATCAAAAGCTGCTCCATACATCTTCCGTGTTTTTGGTTCATCCAGGTTATGTATTTTGCCCCAGTGAAAAGTGTACGGAATATTTCTTGCTTCCAGTTCATTCCAGACTGCTTCATAGAAATTTCTTGTAATGGTTGATTCCGCACAATCCAATTCAAGAATACAGGTAGGATCAAATTTGGTGGAGGCAAGTGTAGCCGCGGATTTCTTTACATACCGGTACGAGAATATACCTGAAAGCGGGCCGTGAACTCCGTTTATCTCCATGAGCATGTCATTTACTTCCCAAACACGATCAAGCGGAATACCAATAGCAGTGCTGAGCAACCTGCCACGGATATTGTTATTTGTAAAAATTTCTCCTGACGTTCCCAGCACTCCTTCATAAAGACTATATGAACTTTTTACCAGCTTACTGACCAGCAGGTGAGTTAGTACCGGCAAGATATCCGTGATGATACCGATAACGGCAGCGGCATCATCGCCGGGACCGGCCTTATTAAAGTCAACAACGGGTGACTGATAGTTATCCGTATAAGGACGTTTGTACATGATGGTGGCATAAGCGCCGCCGGCAAGATTATACTGGTCAATGACTGCCTGGAAATGGAAAGGACGTTCATTACCATTAGGAATAAAGTTCGCGTTGGAAAAATCCAGTGTTTCCATTATGTGCCTGAAAGAATCATCGATCGGTATTTTTTTTCGATAGCATTCGAGCAGGTAAATGTTAGTTGTTTCTATCATCACGCCATGAATAAAACCAAAGCTTCCGAAACTTACAAGGGCGGCATTGAAAAGTTCGTCGTCAGCAACAAGTTTGGTTTTAAATTTTTGAATCAATGCGCCGGACACGACCGGGTAAGATTTTCTTTCTAACCATACTTGTGTATCAGGCCCTGTGATAATGTGCATGCCGACAACAAAATCCGGTACTGAACCCATATCGATTGCAGAACCATGTGTGCCCGTTGAAAAACATCCTGCAATTGTTTGGCCATTGCTGGCGCCGGAAGTTTTTAATGATCTCTTGTTTTGTTTTAACCAGTTGTTCAATTCCTGTATGGAATTGCCACACTGTGCAAATAAAAGATTGTTTGGAAGCCCGTTATATTTTGGTGATAAACTTTGACTGTTCCGGATCGGGAAAAGCATATTCAACATTTTGGTGTTTAGTATCCATTCTGCCGTTGCCACTTTACTGAACGACCATCCTCCGCCCAACGCCCGAACTGTTTTATTTTCCGAAATTGCTTTTGCGAGAAATGCCTGAATAGCATCGGTCATGGCATTATAATCATCAAGGCCATTACCGGTGTTACCGTTGATGAGATCAAATAAATTATTGATGGGCTGTGTAAAAGTATCATGGCGGTTGACCCACTCAGTCGCATTGGTGGGTCGTATTTGCGGCGCTGACATTTAAAAAAATCTTAACGTTGAAAAATTATAACCCATCAATTATACGTTGGCAGGGCTTATGACATTTCCATTCCACCTTCACAGGCGACACAATGCCCAATGTGATAACTGTCAGGATTGACTGTCCGAAATTTTTCGAAAATACTACTTCATCCAGTGCGGCGCATGTATCGGCACAGTTGGGTACATGGAAATTCTGGGGTTTGTTTACCAGTCCCCACAAATAGGAACGCATTACTGTATCCCTGTATTCAGTTCCCGGATCATTTCTTGTATTAATAACTCTGTAGTGATAGCAACTCTCCATGATCACGACGAACAGGATGCAGAAAACGAGAAGAATATTTTTTCCATGTGGGTGTAAAACAACAGCTGGTTGATCCATAAAATAAGTTTAAAGGTTAAAATCACAGAAGCCGCATTTTATCCGGAGGAGTTAATCTCTGCTAAAAATTTTTCGGTTATACCCCAGGGAAAAGTTCGCACAATCCGAAGATTTAAAAAAATAATATTGATAAATCAATAACGGGTTAAAGAAGTATCAAACTCAATTGCACCAAATGCAGGCGGTGCCATTTTAAAAATTACTATTGAAAAATGCTAAGCTTAAAATAGCCCAGGTGAATTTCATCTTGAGCAAGTGATTCGTCGGGTGTTATCAAAAGCTTATACTTTTCTTTTGTACTGACGGGCAGGATATCTGTTATTTCATGGACATCATCTACATCTACGCCGTATTTATCATCAATATGCGCCGTAGCGCCTTTAAAACCGGTATGCCGGAAAAACGCAGTTTTCTTTGCTATCTCCACTGCTTCTGCTTTATTCCCTGCCGCGATTACCATCTTGTAATGAAATTCTTCAAACTCATTTTGCTTGTAACCGCCAAGATTAATAAAGAATAATTTGTATGAACTGTTTTGCTTGTTGTGATCTTTCAAAACAATCTCGACGTTATACCCGTTCACACTTGTTACTTCCCTCCATGCATCAAAATGAATTTTATTATTCCCGGGCCAGAATGCTATTACATCAGGGATCAGGTCCTTGATCGTTTCACCAATGCCAAAAAAAACATCATGCTGTTCGATATTCCGTTCCGGCGGTGTAGCCCCGATCAATAACATGTAAAGCTTTGGCATTCGTTCGAGTTTGTCTGAAGTGAATGACACCAAAGTTATGCCGGCAAAACCGGAAGAATACAATTTCACGCAAAGACGCCAGGATTAAATGCAAGAAATGAAAAGATGTTGCGGCATTGCGATTCCTTTGCCTCTTTGCGTGAAGGCTTTTGCTGCGTATTTTTATGTTGTCGTAACTTATAAAATTTAAAAAATGAATCTGACAGCACAAATAGCAAGGCACTTTAGAGAAGTTCATTTTGGAGGCAACTGGACTTCGGTGAACCTTCAAGATAGTTTGGCCGGTATAACCTGGCAACAAGCAACAACAAAAGTAGATTCTCTTAATACGATTGCGGCCCTCGTTTACCATATTAATTACTATGTAAGTGCCGTGCTGAAGGTTTTAGAAGGTGGGCCACTCGATGCACATGATAAATATAGTTTTGACCTTCCCCTGATACAATCCGATGAAGACTGGGAAAAATTATTGAACAAAACCTGGACGGATGCCAGAAACTTTGCAAACCTGATTGAGCAATTACCCGAGAGTAAGCTCGAAAGCGATTTTTCGGAAAAAAAATACGGAAGCTATTATAGAAATCTTCACGGCATCATTGAACACAGTCATTATCATCTCGGACAAATCGTACTTATAAAAAAAATCATTCTTACGGGCAAATGACAATTGCCGCATTAAGATTTGAGATTAGCGCTTATGTTTATAGAACAGGAGAAAACAGCCTCGCTAATTTTTCCGGTAACTGGATGTGGGCAGGTCGGTTACACCATCTTTCCTGATCAATTTTCTCAGCATCTTCAAGGTCTTTAAAAAAAACAGCCCGTAATTTTTCAGAGAATTCTTTATCATACAATATTACATTCACTTCAAAATTTAATTCAAAACTCCTGTAATCCATATTAGCGGTTCCAATTATGGATAGCTTTCCGTCTGTTATCAGTGATTTAGCATGTACAAATCCTTTTTGATACATATAGATCTCAACACCGGCCAAAAGCAATTCTTTATAGTATGATTTCGAAGCGGCATTTACCAGCTTTGAGTCACAAATACCCGGCACTAGTAATTTTACTGAGAGACCACTCAACGCCGCCACTTTCAGGGCCTCTTGTATGCTATCTCCCGGAATAAAATAAGGTGTGGTGATAAGTATTTCTTTTTTTGCGAGGTAAACAGCCTGTAATAAGGAAAACAATACGGATGGTTGCGCTGAATCGGGGCCACTGGCTGCTACCTGTAAAAAACTGTCATCCTTATGCCCGGGAGTAGTTATGAAATGCAGTTTTTCTGGTTGTAATATTTTCCCACTGCAAAAATTCCAATTCGATAAAAAGAGATATTGCAAATAAAAAACTCCCGGTCCATCTATTCGAATATGTGTGTCACGCCAGTATAGCCTGCCTGGTTTATTGTTGATGTATTTATCACAAACATTTATTCCGCCGGTAAAACCAATGTGGCCGTCAATCACAATGATCTTTCTATGGTTACGGTAGTTAAGGCGGTTTGCCAACATATAAAACATCACCTTTTGGAAAGGATGGATCTCGATCCCGGCCTTTTTCATTTTTTCTTCTGTCTTCTTCTTAATATTAGGGCTGCCAAAATCGTCGTAGATAAAACGAACCTGCACGCCATCATTCGCCTTCTCTATCAATATATTTTCAATTTGTTCTCCGATCTCATCTTGTTCATAAATGTAATATTCAATATGAATGTGATGTTTTGCATTTCGTAGCGCTTCTATTACTTCCGGAAATTTTTCTTCCCCGTTTATTAATAGTTTTACCCTATTCCTCCGGGTTAACGGACTCCGAAGACCCTGTGCGAGCATTACAGCCAGTTCTTTATGATTTTCATCCGGGAGGTCCGTTGCAACAACAGTCTCATCTATGTATGCTACCATCTCTTTTTTTAATTTCTTCAGGATTTTTTCATCTTCAACTGACTTTTTATTGTACAATTTCATTTTCCAGTAGTTAATCCCAAATAATATATAAAAGACAATACCAGCAATAGGTATCAAAAGAGCAAAAAGCAGGTAGGCTACTGTTTTAGTTGTACTCCTGGTTTCATATACAATCCGAAGGCAAACAACAATAAGTATAAGCGTATAAATAATAAGTGCGATAGTATACCAATTCATTTTATTCCTTTTGATTTATAATTTTAACAGCAGAGTTATAATATTAACCCATACAAAGTAAGGTCCATCTTTATTCCTCTGTTGCAAAATGATTGATTATACAGTTAGTTTCATAAACTATTTCTCTTCCAAAGAAGTCGTTGCGGGCAAGCCTTCACAGCGATGATTGGGTAATTATTTATTGAATCGAATTATTCTAATAAAAGCGCAACGTAAAGAAGACATTTATACTACAGGCCAACCATTTTCATGTAGTCCTGTTTTCTTGCTTCGATTGCAGATGCAGTAACGTCTACCAGTCCGTCAATAAGTGTGAGATCATTTTGTGTTGGTTTGCGGGGCTCTTTATAATATACGGCAAAAGTTCCCAGCAATTCATCGTTTGCACTAAATATGGGTGTTGACCAGCATGAACGCAGATCTTCGACTAATGCATATGATTTATAATTCTTCCAAAGCGGATCAGTTGCAATATCATCCACAATTATTTGTCTGCGAAAGAATGCCGCGGTACCACATGACGCCGCAGTAGGCCCAGGCGAAAATCCATTAACAGCAGTGTTATAATGGTCGGGAAATGAAGGGGCGGCGCCTATAAATAACTGGTTTGTTTTTTTATTATATAAAAGTATGGATGTTAAAATATCGTTCTCGCTTTTATATTCTATCCAGGTCACGATATCAGTGAGTATCTCTTTCAGATCCTTTTCACTGTTCAACATCTCCTCCACATCTGTTTGCAACAGCTGGGAATCCACCTTTAGTATCAGATCTTCTGTAGGCTGGTTCATGATTAGGACACTAAAGTTA